>DATHEW010000890.1:0-9657 GCA_035318425.1 Candidatus Acidiferrum sp.
GTTGTCCCGCCTGGTTCCTTTTCCGAAAGCGGCGTGATGCGCTGCGAACTGCGGCGGCAAATCCGACGCGACGCCACTTTCAGGGGGAGAAGAATCATCGGAGGTTTGAGTTTCTCACCCGTGCCAAAGCGCTATCCTGCACTCTGCCAGCGCAGTCCAAATGTCCGATCCCATCCCGTGGGCAGGCGAGTTTCGAGTTGTCTTTCGGATTTACTTTGGCGTCCGCAGCCAAATACTCCCCGCCATGAAATCCATGGGACTGATCGTCGCGGTGCTTTGTGCCGCTCACGTTGCGTTAGCTGAATCCAAACTCTACGACGTTCCGCTGAAGGACATTGATGGCAAGGACACGTCGTTGAAAGCCTACTCCGGCAAGGTGCTGCTCGTCGTGAATGTTGCATCCAAGTGCGGCAACACGCCGCAGTATGGCGGGCTCGAAACGCTCCAGCAGAAGTACAAAGACCAGGGCTTCACCGTGCTCGGTTTTCCCTGCAACGACTTCGGCGCGCAGGAGCCCGGCTCCAACGCCGACATCAAGGAGTTCTGCACCAGCAAGTACAGCGTGACCTTTCCGATCTTCGATAAGGTCCATGTCAAAGGCGCGGATCAACATCCGCTCTACAAGGAACTCTCGGGCAAGGATTCGCCTTTTCCCGGCGACGTGAAATGGAACTTCGGCAAGTTCCTCGTGGGCCGCGACGGCAAGATTATCAAGCGCTTCGAGCCGGGATTGAAGCCCGAGACGAAGCAACTCACCGAAGCGATCGAAGCCGCAATTGCGGCGAAGTGATCTGGGCGGCGCTCCGGCAGAGATCAATTCGTGATGCTCTGGAGCGCCGCCGTTCCGTCGTGCGACGCGTTGCCGACCTGAAGTTTGACGGGAACCGAAAGCGCCTGTTCGTTGCCCGCTTTGAAACCCTGCTTCACGAGGCGACTCCGCCAATCGCCGCCGCGCAACGTGATCTCGAATTCCATCTGTCCGCCATAAACCACGCCGAACTCGCTCGCGTTCCTGATCCACAACTCCGCGCCATCCTTCGTCGCGCGACCGCGCCGATTTGGCGTAAAGGTCACGGTCTGGTCCATCATGCGCAGCGCGATCGATTGGTTGAACACGCTGAACGCGTCGAAGACGGTGACGATGCCTTCCAGCTTGATCTCGCCTTCGCCAGCCGCGTCCAGGTTCACCTCCGCCTTTCGTATCTGCACGGATTCTGTGGCGGCCACGAGGCCGAAGAATGGAGCGCCGATCGCTTTCGAAAAACCACGTGGATGCACGGTCATGCGCGCAAACATTCCTTCCGTCATGTGGTCCGCCACGTGACAATGAAAGAGCCACGAGCCCGGATTTTCCGCCGTCATGTCCGCGACTTTCATGGATGCGGGCAGCAGCTCAATCACGTCGGTGCGTCGGCGGCCGTCCTCGATCACACGCGCGCCATGCCAATGAGCCGTATGAAAGTCGCGCTCTGAGCCGAGAGTAAACATGTACCAGCGCACACGTTCACCTTCCTTCATGTCTAGCCCAGTGAGGTTCCCGAAGATCAATCCGTTGATCGAAGCGCGAACTCCCTGTTCGAGTATTTCCTGAGTCTGGGCCCAGGTTTTCACGTTCGCGCCTCCGAACCCCAGGCTGGCGTACTCCGCGGCTTCCCGCTCGGCTTCGCCCAGACCGCTTTCATCGAACATCATGAAGAGCGCGGCGTGCTCGCGATCGACATCGGCGGGCGTGCTGTCGGGTCGGGCGCGTTTGGGATCTGTGACGACAATGAAACCGATCAGGCCGAGGTTCGCTTCTTCGTCGCCATTCACGTGGCTGTGATAAAGCCATCCTTTGGAACTCGGCTCGCCCGGCAACGGGCCGGATTGTTCATCGAGGTGCCAGACGTAGGTGAACTTCGCGCCTGCTCCCACCGCCGCACCGAAGCCGGGCTTCGGCAGATAGTACGATCCCTCGCTGTCCTTGTCGTACTTCACGCCGTGCGGATGCATCGAGAGCGGCTGGCCACCGCGATTGAGAAATGTAACGGCCAGAAAATCACCGACCACGCCGCGCAATACCGGCCCGATGATGCCGAGACGCGGGGTCTCGAACACCTTCGTCGTGAACGTTTCATCCGTGTACCGAACGTAGCGAATCTTGGCGACCTTGCGCTGGGCGACGACCGGCGGCGGCAATGGTTTTCCGCAGACGGGATCAAGTCCTTGCGGAGTGAAATCCCAAAGCTCGGGTTCCGCCGCAATGTAGTAACGATGCGTCTTCGCAGTGTCCGGCGTACGGCCAAAAAACTTGCCGCCTACGTCTCCCATCTTTTCCGTCACGGTCACCTGGACCGCATTGCTGCCAAGCGGCGGCACCGGTGTCTGCGGCAAAGGCTGCGCCAGCAACAGGCTGTTGAACAACAGCGACGCTCCGCAAACCATTCCAGGCAGCGGCGGTGTGGTTCTGCTCATGATGAAAGCCTAGAACAGGCGCTCTGCGACGAGATACTGGAAAATGCGAACCTGACGGTTTGCCGCTCCGTTTCACAGCGACGCGCCTGATGCGCGCCGCTGGAGCGGTTCAGAGGTTCATGGTGCGTTCGCTTCCCTGACGCGATAGAAGATGTTCGATGCGCCCGCCTCGATCGTGAACGACCCGGACAAAGCGGGAAGCGTCACTGTGTTCCACGGCGACCATGAACCCGGGTCACTTGGATCCGCTGACATTTCGATGAGGTACTGAACGCCGGGGCGGCCAAAGACCGCGAGCGAGCGGACACCGGACGCAATCGACGCTTCCACGAGAGGTTGATTGGCAACCACCACCACACGTCCGCTGTTCCGCAGGACTGACGGCGCCAGCCCCGGTTCCGCTCGGTCCGGCGTCACGCTGCCAAAATCAAGCCAGGCAAACGTTGAAGTCTGACCCGCTGCCGCGGTGAAGGACAACCGCGCGAGCTGTTGCGTGCCGCTCAAAAACTGTCCAGGCAGCGCCGCGAATGTAAGCGACATCCCTTCCGGCGCGCTGGCCGACGAGACGGTCGCAATCGACGACGCGAGGTTCTCAACCGCGAGATCCACGAAGCGCGCGGTCGGAAGCAATACTGCCAGGTTCAGGTTCGTGAGGCGTGTGCTGCAAACCAGCGTGACGATCGAATTGGTTCGGTCTCCCACGCTCAGGACGGACGAGCTCAATCCCAATTCCACGTAGTCCCTGATCACGATCATGAAGGTCTGCGTGTCACTCAACGACGGCGATCCGTCGTCGGCGACGTGCATACGGATGAGGTTGGTGGTCGCCGCAAAGCTGCGGCTCGGAGTCCAGTGAAACTTCCCGTCCGCGGTGACACCCGCGCCGGCCGGAGCGCCGGGATTAAGCGAGTAATTCATCAGGTTCACCGGCACATCCTTGTCGTTCGCGGCTGCGTCGAAGTGGATGAGGCTGAGTACGTCGTTCGTGGAATCCGCGATGCTGCCGAGCACCGGCGCCTTGTTGCCCGTGAAGTCATTGACGGAGTCCGATCCCGGCGATTCACCGGTAATGTTGCGAGTGCGAATGCGATAGAAGTAAGTCGTGTTCGCGAGCAATCCGCCGTCGAGGAAGTTGGTGCCATTGATGCCGTTGGTCGCGTAGCGAACGAAGTTCGTTCCATCGAGAGAACGTTCGATGATGTAGCCGAGTTCGTCATTCACATCATCCCACGTGAGTGCGATCTGGTTGTCGCCGCCGTCACGCGCGATCAGGCCGTCGGGCGCGAGCGGATCGCGTTTGATCAACGTGAAATGATCGTGAGTGGCGCCCGCAGCGGTGAGGAACCGGCCTTCGAGGCGATTGGAACTCACGTCGATGATCATCGAGCCCAGCTCGTTCAAGGAAACGAAATGCGCCGGGTGATTCAACGAGCCTCCCGTGGCCTGGCCGCTGCTCCCGGCCACCGTGTAAACCACGCCTTCGCTCTGCTCGTTTTTCTGATACGCGCCCGTGGTGTCCTCGCGGCCCTCGCCGTTATCGATCTTCATGGAAGGAGAGAGAGTGGTGGAAAGCCCGTAGTGACCGTTGAGCAAATAAGACCGTTCGTAGCAATGGCTGTGGCCACCAAGCACCAGGTCCACGCCGTTGGCTTCCAAGATTGGCAGGATGTTTTGGCGAATCTGCATCAGATCGTTTTCCGAGTCCGAGTTATGACTGCCTTTCGTGTAAGGCGGATGATGGAAGAAAACGATGACCCATTCCTGCATCGTGCTCGCGAGATCATCGCGCAACCAATTCGCCATGGGCGTCGTCGCAGTGCGCCCGCTCGTCATCGAGTCGAGGCAGACGAAATGAATGTTCGCGTAGTCGAACGAGTAATATTTTTCCGTGCCCGAGGGAACACCACCGGCTTCGCCCTGGGTCGGCAGGGTGAAGATATCGAGATACGGAAATGACGTGGCCGTCGTCGATTGTGACGTCTCGTGATTCCCGAGCGTGGGCCAGAGGAACAGGTTACGCAGCGTTTCTGGATACATCTCGAACACCGCGCGCTGATGCTCTTCATCGGTGCCTCGGTCGTAAGCGTTGTCACCCAGCATCAGCCAGATGTCAGCAGAGGGTCCATTGGTTGTCACGTAGTTGTGATAGGCATCGCGCACGGCGCGTTGGTTGGCGTTTGCCGTGCCGGAGTCGCCGAGAACCCACAGGCGCACCGGCTTGCGTGTGCCGGTAAGTGGCGCGCTGACGAACCAATAATTCGACCCCGTGCCGAAGTTCGTTCCGCCGCCCAAGGTGCGCACCGCACTGCCGAACGAGTAGTAATACTTCGTGTCCGCTTGCAGCCCGCCAATCTCGACAATGTGCTCCGTGGTCAATTCCGCAACCGTGGCGGAGTTCGTCAACGCGTTTGGATTCGCGCCGAAACGCACTACTGAATCCGTGACCAGGTCCGTGCGCCAGCGCACCACGCCACCGGTCGGCGAACCCATTTGCAGGTACGGCCCGCGCACGAGCAATGCCGGCAACTCGGTAACGACTTCAATGATCACCGGCGCTGACGTGGCGGTAAATCCGCTATTGTCCGTGGCGATCGCGCGCAACGCGTAATTACCCGCCGGCACGCTCGACCACGTGGCGGTGTAAGGCGACGCCGTCGCCTCGCCGATCTTGCTCGCGCCTTCGAAATATTCCACGCGCACGATTGTTCCGTCGTTGTCGGCGGCATCGACGCGCAAGGGCACGTCGGCCGGCGCCAGGATCACAGCGCCATTGGTCGGGCTGGTCATCGTGACGCGCGGCAATGGATCGACCAGTGAGTAACTCCATTGGTTTTCAGGACGGTCGCGGTTGAAGTCATTCGACGGCACCTCAAGGTCCGTGATGCCGTGGTTCGCCGCCCATCGAATCGTCACAAGCCCGTAAGCGGGTTGCGCGACGGTGAAGGTGTAGTTCGATCCACTGCCGCTCACGCTGCTGGCGGGTCCGCCGTTGATGAGCAGGTCGCTCGCGTCCACTCCCGTTACGGGTTCGCTGAAGCGAACGATGACCGAGGCGAGGCCCGTGATCGTCGAACCGCCGGCCGGAACCTGCGCGATCACCCTGGGCGCGCTCGGGTTCACCAAAGTGTAATTGAGCGTGACAGGCGTGAATGGTTTCGGCGGTTCATCGAAATCAATAATGCCGTGATCGCCTGCCCACGTGATCGCCACGGGGCCGTAAGCGGGCTGCGCGAAGGTGAAATTGAAAATTCGATTCGTGCCGCTGGCGACCAGGTTCGTCGCAGCCACGCCGTTCACGAGGAGGTCGGTAGCTTCCACGTTCGTCACGGTTTCGCTGAACGTGAGAACAAGGTTCGTCAGGTAGAACACATCGCCCTGCGCCGGAGCAGCGGTGACGATGCGCGGTGGCGTCACGGCTGCGTTGGCCATGAACGTATAAAGCTGCGCGTTGAATACGAAGTCACTGCTCGCCGGCGTTGTCACGACGTTGAACGCGTGAACCGCCAGCACATTCGTGCCAGAAACCAGGTTGGTCGCTGCATTGGTCAGGGTTACGGACATGTAGGTTACGCCGCTGTTGCCGTTCGCCTCGGAGGCAGTCGTGAGCGCGCCGCCATTGAATGGAGTTTCGCCGGCAGCAACATTGTAACGCAGCACCTCGACTCCGTTGAGCCACGCGATGAATCCGTCATCGCTGCGATGGCTCAGCAGCAGGTTCGTGATGGCGCTCGCGTTGGGCACCACGAATTCCTTGCGCAGATAAATGCTTGTGTAAGCGTTGTTCGCCATGTCTCCCAAATCGGTGCCGGGTGCCGCCGCGTTCGTGAACGTGGGTTCCCCAAAGACGAACGGAGCGAGTGAGGTCGTCCAGGTCGCGTCATTGAAAAGCAATTGCCGCCAGGCGTTCGTCGGGTTGGACGCTTCCGCAAAACCCTTGATGTACTTCCACGTGGAATTGGTCGGCACCAGCGTGGTGCGGGAATCGAGCGTGAAGTTCCATGTCGCGCCTGCGCCGGTGCGATTGAAAGCCAGCGGCGGTCCCGTGAGTCCGAGATCCGTGATGCCATGTGACGCTGTCCAACTGATGCTCACCGTGCCGGAGGCTGGCTGGCTCACATTGAAAACGTAGTTCGCTCCCGATCCGCTTACGGCGAAGGCCGGCGTTCCATTGACGAGCAGGTCGGAGGCATTCACGCCCGTGACATTTTCGCTGAACGACACCGCGATGGTTGTGAGGTTCGTCACGAACGCGCTGTTCGTTGGTATACGACTCACGACCAATGGCGGGATCACGTCATCGTAGTCGTACGTCCAGGAGTTGGTCGGGTCTGAGGCGTTGAACGGCAGCACCGTGGGATAACCAAAGTCCGTGATCCCGTGGCCTGCGGCGAAAGCGATGCTCACTTCGCCATACTGTGGACGCGGGAAAATGAACGTGTAATTCGAGCCGCTGCCGCTCAAGCCGCTGGCGGGAATGCCATTCACGAGGAGATCGCTCGCGTCCAGGTTCTGCACCCGCTCGCTGAAGACGATCGTCAAATTGGTGAAGTTGGCATTCGTCACTTGCGCGAAGCGCGGTGGCAACGGCGTCGCCACGATCGGCGCGACTGTGTTCGTCGGCGGGATCGTGATGGTCACCGTGACGACCGCGGAAGTGCCGATCAATCCGTTGGCGCCGAACGCTACCGCGACGACCTCACTGATGCCGAACGGTGCATTCCACATAACGGAATAGGGCCTCGTGGCATCCTGGCCGATCAACGTGTGGTTCACGATGAATTGTACGTTCGTCACCGCGTCGAGAGCCGTCGCAAATGCTGTCATCAGCATGTTGGTCGGGCCTTCCACGATCATGGTGTTCGTCGGGTTCGTGACCTCGGCGATGGGCGAGCCGAGCGCGTCATAAACGAGCACTGAGATAGGCGCGGACTCCGTTAAGCCGCCTTGGTTATCGCGTGCAATCGCAGTGAGCACGTGGCGCCCCACCACTGGATTAATCCACTGCACCGAGTAAGGACTGGCGCTCGCAACGGCGAGCGGCAATCCGTCGAGGAGAAATTCCACTTCAGTAATCGTGCCGTCCGTGTCCGAAGCGGTGGCATCCACCGTGATGTTCGCCGTGCCGATGAAGATGGCTCCGTTGGTCGGACTCGTGATCGCCACGGCTGGTTGTTCGTTGTGGATGATGAATGGCAGGCCAACCAATTGCATCTGGAACCAGATGTCCGAGCTGCTGCCGGATTCCTGGTGGATCTCGACGGCGAATTGGTTGATGCCTTCCACGAAGATTCCGGGCGAGAGGTTCGTGCTGAACACCGTAGCGCCGTCATCATTCGCAGTGCTCGCGGCGTAAGTGCTGGAAGTAATGGCACCCGTCGGCATGTTGAACCGAGCCAGTTCGACACCGTTCAGGTAAACGACCGCACCGTCGTCGCGCTCAATGTTCAGGCGTATGCCGCTGTACGCGCTGAGGTTCGTGAGTACGATCGCTTGCCGATAGTAAGTTGTGGGATACTTCGCGTCCGGATCAGGACCGGAATTGTTCACGGTCGCAGGAGAACGTCCGTTCGAGTCACTGTAGCCGAGCGGCGCGACACCGTTCGACCATGAGCTGTCGTCAAAGCTCGCCGCGATCCAGGCGTTGCTTTGGTTCGATCCATCGTCCAGATATTTCCAGACTGAAGCGTAGGCCATCAGCGTCGCCGCCACACCAAAGTTCACGGGCTGCGAGTGGTAAGAAGCGCCAGTGTCCGAGCGGCCAATGGCGGTCAAGCGATGTGAGCCTCCCGGCGCATTACTCAACAATACGCTAAAGGGCGCGGTCGCGTCTTCGGCGAAACTCTCGCCATTCAGGAAAAACTCGACGTTGGTGATGGCGCCCACGTCAAGCAGGGCCACGGCATTGATCGTGATCGGGTTGTTACTGAGAAACATCGTATCCTCCGCTGGTACGACAAGCGTGATGCCCTGCTTCAACAACGCGATGTTTACGCCAGCGGAAGTTCCCACCTGGCCGAGCGTGTCGGTGGCCACGGCGACGAAGGTGTTCGTACCCGGGATGCCATTGCTCACGACGATGCTGTAAGGCGCGTTCGAAACCGTCCCGAGCAACGTTGCACCACGATAGAAGTCCACGTGCGTGACTGTCGCGACGGCCGAAGTGGCGGTGGCGGTGATGGTGAAGTTGCTGCTGATCGCGAACGCGCTATTACTGGCCGGGCTCGTAATCGTGACGGCGGGCGGCATGGAGAGATTGAGTTGAATAGGTCCTTGCGCCGGCGAGCCACCTGCAAAGCCGCCACCGAAACCACCAACCTGAATTCCGTACTCCGTTCCCGCCTGTGCATTGAATGTGGCGAGGCTCACGTCCGCGAAGCCGGGCGCATTGTCATTGCGCACCACAAGCGTGCCGTTGGCGGGCGTGCCGTTGTAAATGCTCACCACCGTGTTGATGCTGCTGCCGAAAGTGTCGATCGTGACACTGCCGCTCAACGGCGCCGTCCATTTCCACCACAGCGTCGCGCCCCACGTGATCAGCACATTATTGGCGAATTGAAACGCCGGTTCGTTTCCTTCCAACGTTGCATCGGTGTTATTGCCGGTGACGCTCGCGGGTGTGGGCAACGTGAACGCGTCCGCGATATTGTCATTCGCGAGCGGATTGATCATGAAAGTCACGCTGTTCGTGGCCGTGAATGCCGTGCGGCCGAGACTGTCGGTCGCAACGGCAAACACGGTGTGCGCGCCGTTTGGAGGATTCGCGATTGCCGCTGAGAACGGAGCGGAACTGTCCACTCCAGCGGAGACGCCATCGAAGAAAAATTCCATGCTCGCGACCGTGAGCGGCGCAGCGACGCTGGACGTGGCCGTGAGCGAGAATGGCTGGCCCGCGACCGCCGTTTGTCCATTCGTCGGAATCCTCAGCACAGCCACGAGCGGGTTCGGCGTGATGGTGAAGGCATTGGTGGTCGAGTACACCTGTTGCGCTACTGGAAGCGAACTGTCCGTCGCGAACGCGTAAGCGGTGTAGCTGCCCACTGGCACCACGCCGAGGTTTGTGGTGAACGGCGATGCGGCGAGCAAGCCGACTGCCTGGCCATTCGTGAAGAACGTCACCGCGTAAGGACC
Organism: Candidatus Acidiferrum sp.; assembly: GCA_035318425.1. Classification (GTDB taxonomy): domain Bacteria; phylum Verrucomicrobiota; class Verrucomicrobiia; order Limisphaerales; family SIBH01; genus JANNGC01. The sequence goes on from DATHEW010000890.1 coordinate 9,583, forward strand.
ATTGCCGCCGCCGGGCAACGCACTCAGCGAAATCAATTCCCCGAAAATGAATGTCGCGCCATTCGTCGGCGTGAG
>DATHEW010000891.1:0-4313 GCA_035318425.1 Candidatus Acidiferrum sp.
TTCGGGCGCGGATGATTACCTTACCAAGCCCTTTGATCTTTCGGAACTGCTCGCTCGATTGCGTGCGCTGATTCGTCGATCCGCTGGCACGACGCGCCCGCTGATCGAAATCGGTAACGTCATTCTCGACACACGAGCGCGCGCGGTGAAGCGAGATGACCATGCGATCACACTGACCGCGCGCGAATACGCGATCCTCGAATATCTCGCGATGCATCGAGGCGAAGTGATCTCCCGCAGCGAACTCTATGAGCACCTCTTCGACGAAACCGACGACACGCTCTCGAACCTGCTCGATGTGCATGTCTTCAGCATTCGCAAGAAGCTTGGCCAACATCTGATCGCGACGCGTCGCGGCCAGGGCTACTGCATCGTATGAGCATGTTCACGCACTCGATACGCTGGCGGTTCCTGTTCTGGCTCGGGTTCCTGCTCACGTGCGTCCTGGCCGGGTTCGGCATCACTGCCTATCAACTTCATCGCACGAACCAGATTCGCGCCATCGACCAGGAACTCACGCGCCGAGTCGCCGCGGTCGGGGCCGGGTTGCGCGGACCGAGAATGGTCACGGAGCGACGCGGGCGGTTGATGATTGAAGAGTCAGGACGGCGGAGCGGTGAGGGACTCGGACCACCGGGACCGCCACCGAGAGCGCCGGCCGAACCTGGAGAGTCGTTCGACTTTCTATTCGAGTCCCGAGCTCCCGGAGGCGTGATGCGAATGCGGGGCCCGACGCTTCCTGAGAACGTGCAGAACCTTTTCGCGGACGGCACGAACGGTTTCTTCTTCATCGTCTGGTCTCCACAAGGAACTCGCCTGCTGTCCTCATCCAACGCGCCACCGCGCGCCAGCCCACGGCGACGTCCCGAGTCCGGCAACATTGTGGCAATCATTAACGGATACGTGGGCGAAGCGTATTACTTCAACACACCTGGCGAATGCATTCTCGTAGGACGCTCGATTGCCGCCGACGTGCGGGCGATTCATCAGTTCGGTCTTTGGCTCGGCGCGGCGGGGCTGGCAGTGCTCACGTTCGGACTCGGCGGCGGATGGTGGCTCGCGAGCCGCGCACTTCAGCCTGTTCACGCCATCAGCGCCGCGGCCTCGCGCATCTCGGAGGGAAATCTCGGCGAGCGCATCAACGTGGCGGAAACGGGCAGCGAACTGGGCAAGCTCACCCATGTGCTCAACACAACCTTCGCGCGGCTTGAAGAAGCCTTTGCCCAACAGCAACAATTCACGGCGGATGCCTCGCACGAGTTGCGCACGCCGCTGGCCGTCCTGATTTCCGAACTCCAAACCACGCTCGCCCGCGAACGCACCGGCGCTGATTATCGCGAGACACTCGAAGCCTGTCTCCAGACCGCGCAACAGATGCGCCGGCTCACAGATTCATTGCTCGAATTGGCGCGACTCGACGCGGACCACGGTTTCACGCAACGCGAGCGCGTAAACCTCGCGGAAGTTACTGCGGCGTGTGTTGAACGCCTTCGCCCGCTCGCCGAAGCCAATCGCATCACGGTCACGTCCGATCTCCAATCCGTCACGATCACGGGCCAATCCGACGCCATCGATCAAGTCATCACCAATCTCGTGAGCAACGCGATCCACTACAATCGTCCCGGCGGGACCATTCAAGTCACGACGCGGGCGGTTGACCGCGAGGCGCACCTCATTGTCGCGGATACCGGAATCGGAATCGCCGCCGAAGACTTGCCGCACATCTTCAAGCGTTTCTATCGCGCCGACAAATCACGCAGCCGCGCCGCCGGTCACACCGGGCTCGGGCTCGCGATCACCAAGGCGCTGGTGAAAGCACATCGGGGAACAATCGAAGTCGAGAGCGCCGCCGATTGCGGAACTACCTTTCGAGTGCGCATTTTCCCGTCGGCAGCGACATCACGGCTGTGATCGGACACGATAGATGCGGCTAGAGATAGCGTTTGAATCCGTAAGTGAGGCTGTCGATCCCGTAGCGGTTGTCGCTCCGAGTTCTTCCCAAAACTCATTATCGGCGGCGTTCTTAAACTCGACACGATACGTGCGACCTGGCTCCGCGTTCCAGAGAACAAGCCGGCTGCCGCCTTCCGTCGGCTCCACCGTGATCACGCGCAAGATAGAGCCGCCGTTTGTAGGATCTGTGCCGGCTTGGAACTCATGGAAATCCGTTGAGCCATCATCATCGAAATCACCTGTTCCGTCGCGGGCGAGCGCATTGAAGTAAGCCGATTCCCAATCATCGTCCATTCCGTCGAGATCCGAATCATCGCCGCCGAACCGCACCACGAAGATGTCGCGCGCGTTGTTGAAATCGTTCGTCGCGAGATTGTCCGCCGAGCTGGTGAACAACACGGTGCGGTCATCCGGCGCGAAGATCGGTTGCGATGAACTGCCGTTGCCCGGTCTTCCCGAGAAATCCCGCGACACGAGCATCGTCGTTTGCGCCACGCGATCATGGACAAAGATGTCGGCAGCGTTGTTGGTGTCGTCGGACACCAGATTCTTCGAACCACTCGCAAAAACGACGTAACGGCCATCAGCAGAAATCTGTGGCGTAAACGTGTAGTCTGTTGGCCAGAAGAAAGGAGCAATAAGAGTCACATTGTTGCTGCGCAGGTCGCGTACGCAAACTCCCTCGTTCGGGAAGCTCAAACTCAAATATGTAACGACGTCGCCGTCGTCACTCGCCGAGTATCCCAAGCAACCACTGCAAGCAAGTTGGTTGGTGCGATTCTTCAAATCGTACCGGTAAACATCAGTGGCGTTCGGAAATGTGGTTTGTTGAACATGGAAGAAAACGTATCGGGAATTCCCGCTGATAACGAAGTTGCTCACGCCGGACGGCTGGTAGAACTGGCCCGCCTCGCTTCTGGAAACCCATCGCGCTTCGTCGCTTTCCAAGTGCCTTGCAATGAGCTGCGGATTGAAAATGCCCAAGAAGTTGGTGACCACGTCAGTCGATTGACTGCTGAACACCACCCACTTCTGATTCGGCGCTAACATGCCGCCGAATGAGTGGCCCGTACCCGGCATGTCCGTTCCACGTTTGTAACTCAACAATTCGTTGGTCGCGGTCGGTGAGAACATGTCACGGCGGAAAAGTTGTGAGTAAAAACTTCCTTGTGGAACAGCAGAGAAGACCAACCACCGGCCATCCGCGCTCAGCGCCGGTCTGGGACGGGACGAAAAGGTTGTCGGCGCGCAAGCAATCACGCGCTCCGCGCCGGTTTGCAGATCCAGCCAGAAAATATTTGTCGCCGAGATCGTAGTTCCCAACTGCGGAACGGCAACTTCGTACCACGCCGCATAGCGTCCGTTGGTGCTAATGACAGGGTTGTAGGCCAAACGATTTGATCCCAATGCGCGCGTCGCTGGTGTGGCCAGCACGCGATTTGTTCCACTCATCCGATCGTGAACGAAGGCGGAGAGCCATGTGTTGTCATCGTTTGGATCAAGCGAACGATCCAGGCTGGTAAAGGCAAACGCCCGAGCCGATGCGGTCGGTGAACCGTGTCGAAGGCTCGACGCGAGTGCGGGAGTTGAAGTCGCACTCACAGCAGCCGAGACGACGACGGTCGTGTTGTTGCTGAGATCATGCACGAAGATGTCGTTGGCGCTGTTGAAATCGCCGGCGACGATGTTTGGCGCGCGGCTCTCGAATGCGATGCGCCGTCCGTCGCGGCTGATCACCGGATCGGACATCGCGTCAATTCCCGCCGGCTCACCGTTCGTGGTGAGGCTGACGAGTTGTCTGGCGCCAGTTGCGCGATCGTAAACGTGAACGAACCACGGGCCTGCGATAGAAGTTGATGCTGCAAATGCCACGCGCTGGCCGTTCGACGAAATGGATGCGCTGCGCCATGCAGTCGCTTCGGGCATGACTCCTTGCCCGCACACCGTATCCACTGCGCCGCTCTCGACATCCAAAACCGAAAGGGAATTGCTGGTCACCACGAGGACAAAACGGCCCTCAGCACTCGACGCGATAAATGGGTCGAGGCTGATGTTGGTGGCGAGCAGGGAATTGGTCCCGGCAGGCACGTCGAATCGATAGAGGCGCGACGGAGAATTGAAGTTTGGAGTGGTAAAGAGCACAGCGTTGCCGTCGGCGCTGATTGTCGGCGGAATGTAAGCAGACGCAGTGTAAGGATCGGTGACACCCGCGCTAGCCCAACGTGTAATGCCCAAATCGATGTCTCTTACATACACGCCACTGTTCGTGATGTGGGTGTTTGCGACCATGTTGGTGTTGTCACTTTGAAAGACGACATACCGGCCATCATCTGAGATCGCTGGGTTGCGTGAATAACCGA
>DATHEW010000892.1:0-3107 GCA_035318425.1 Candidatus Acidiferrum sp.
AACTCCATGCCGTTCTCCTCGATGACCTTGCCGCCGACGTTCAGGTTGCTCTGCTCGACAGCCATCAACACGTCCTTCAGCGACACGCCCGCCGCGCGCATCTTCAGCGACGACACCTCGATCTGATACTGGCGCACGAAGCCACCCACGCTCGCCACTTCTGCCACGCCTTGCACGGATTGGAGTTGGTAACGAACGAAGAAATCCTGGACCGCGCGAAGTTGTCCGAGATCGTAGCCGGACGTCGTGGCGTTCGTTTCGACTTCGAAATAATACTGATAAACCCAGCCAAGCCCCGTGGCGTCAGGACCGAGCTGTGGGATGACACCCTTTGGCAGAACGCTGCCGAGAAAGTTCAGCCGTTCCAGCACGCGCGTGCGCGCAAAGTAATTATCAATCTTGTCTTCGAAGATAATCGTGATGAGTGAGAATCCAAACATGGAGTTCGCACGCACCGTCTTCACGCCGGCCAACCCCTGCAAGTTCACCGACAGCGGATACGTGACCTGATCCTCGACCTCCTGCGGACTGCGTCCCATCCAATCAGCAAACACGATGACCTGGTTTTCGCTGAGATCGGGAATGGCATCGACAGGCGTGCTATAGACGGAGCGGATGCCCCACGCGACGAGGAACAATGTCGCCACCGCGACGAGGAATCGATTGCGAATCGAGAGCTCGATGATGCGATCGATCACGGCTTTACCTCGGTTCCGCATTCGAGCATGTCGGCGCCGAAATAAGGATTGCGCAGCGGCGGCGCGAGCTGGATCCATTGGCCGTTCTTCGCCGCGCCAGGAATGGCGCGATTCACCATCGGACAGTTGTAGATCTTCGTTTTCTTGAAGGCGTCGGTCGTGCGCAGCAGCTTTGCCAAATCCACAGCAGCCATGCTGAACGGCAGAAACTGTTTGCGCGCTGCCGCGAGATCCTTCGCCGGCTCCACATGTCCGCTCTGTTCCAGCTCCAGCAAGGCTGGGCGCAATGCTTTCACTGAGCCGATAATCTCGATGAGCTTCGGCACATCGGCATGCACACGCGGAGCAAGCTCGTCGAACTTCTTCGCATCGTCCGCGGCGAGCGCCGCGCCGAGCTCGCTGGTCAGCTTCAGAAAATCCTGCGCGAGCTTCTGCTGCGCTTCGTTCAGCGATTCGATCGACGTCGCATTGGTATCGGTCATCTCTGCGCTTGGCTCGCTGCCCATCGCGGTGGCGTTGAGTTGCGCCTGGGAATCGATGAGCAGGTTGCCCGTCGTGACAACGCGTTCGCCTTCCTTCAAACCCTCGAGCACTTCCACAAATTCATCTCCCGTGCGTCCCAGCTTCAGCTTGCGCTGCTCATACGCGCCGCTTCCGACATCAATGTAAGCGAGTGCCTGCGGGCCGCCCGCCAGCACCGCAGTGCGCGGCACCGCGACAACCGCCGGTGCCTCGATCTTCACCGCGCCGTCAGCAAACATCCGATTGCGCAGGAGGCGATGTTTGCGTCCGCTTTCTTCCACGATGGGATTCTCGATCACCACGCGCACGCGTGCGCTCCGCGTCATCTCGTTCAAGTTGGGATCGATGAATGTGATCGGCGCGCTCAACACCTTTCCCGGCATCGACGGAGTGGTGACATCAACCTGCTGTCCCACCCGCAACCAGCTCAGGTCACGTTCGTAGGCATCGAACTGGAACCACATCTGGCTGAAGTCGGCCAACTCGAAGAGCAGATCGCCCTCCTTCAAGTATTGCCCCTCGAACACCTCGCGCACTACCACGGTTCCGCTGACGGGCGCCAGCACATCGATTTGCGCGGCGGCTTCTTTCTTGTTGGCAAGCGCGGTGATCTGCGCATCCGTGTAGCCGAGCCGCTTCAGACGTTCGGTGGCGGCGGACAACATGCGGGAGCGCTCCGATTGCAGATTGATGGAAGTGGCCACTGCTTTCTGCCGCAGAACGGTGAGATACTCGCTTTCAGTCGTGAGCAACATCGGGCTGTAGATCGTCGCGAGCGGCTGGCCGGCCACCACCTCGGCGCCGACGTAATTCACAAACAGCTTGTCGATGCGGCCATCCACGTAGGAGGAGAGGCGTTGATGTTTCGTGAGATTTTCCTCGATCATCCCCGCGACCCGCAACGTGCGCACGAGCGGCCGCTTCTTCACCTCGTCCGTCTGCACATTGATCACTTGAATGATGTTCGAGCCAAGCGTGGTCACGCCTTCAGCATCGCCGCCGAAACCCTTCTCACCTTCATAGACGGGCATCAGCTTCATGCCGCAAATGGTGCAACTGCCGGGCGCGTCCGACTTGATCCATGGATGCATGGGTGACTGGTAGAACGCGATCTTGCGATCACTGCTCGATGCCGCTTTCTCGCCAACCGATGTCGCGGATCGTTTCGCCGCAAACCAGCCACCTGCGGCGGCGACTGCGGCAACGACGATAATGATGAAAAACTTCTTCATGGCTGGGGATTCCCTTCTTCCTTCACACCGATCATTTGGAGCGATTCGAAATCAGCGAGGCCGCAGCAGAGCACGAGCTCGCTCATGGCCTGGTATTGTTCAGAAATGGCGCGCGCATACATCAGCTCCGCCTCGGTTAGCATGCGCCGCGCTTCAATGACGTCGCGCAACATCCCTTTCCCGGAAAGCCACGCGGAGTGCGCCGCTTCCAACGCGGTGCGCGAGCGCGGAATGATGTCGTCGCGGAACAGCAGCGCCTCGCGCCGCGCATTATCGATCATGAACGTGACCTGATGCAGTTCCTCCGTCAGCGCCTTGCGCTCGTCTTCGATGTCATACTCCGTGGCGGTGACCTTTGCCTTCTCACGCCGAATATCAGCGTCGTACTTGGCGCGATTGCCCCAAGGCAGGCTGAAACCCACCATCACCTCCGCCGAACGAAAGTCTCCGTTGCGCGAATATGTTCTGCCCTGCGCGCCAACGGTCACCTCTGGCAAACGCGCCCGGCGCGCCGATTCAACCGACGCTTCGGCTGCCGCCAGTTCGCGTTTCATCACGCGCAACTTCGGCTCTGCATTGAACGCGAGCTCAACCAGGCGGGTGTTAAAGAGCACAGCAGTCGCGACAGCGGGCAATTCAAATCTTGGCCACTGGT
>DATHEW010000893.1:0-5158 GCA_035318425.1 Candidatus Acidiferrum sp.
GCATCGTCGAAACCGTCAATGCACGGAAAGAAGGGGGGCGGGCCAGGCGCATGGCGCTGGATGCGACCTCGGAAAAATATTTCGCCCTTCAGGTGCAGAAGGAATTTGCCTCGCTTGTGCCGGTCGAGCTGGTGGTCGCCAGTGAGACGGTGGAAATGCCAGGGGGCGAGAAGATGACCAAGAAGCAATTGCTCGGCAGCCGGTTCGTGGCGGAGATCGATGACAATCACGCGGTGCTCGCGCCGGAGCGTTATCTCCGCGAGGACTTCCGGCGTGAGCGCAAAGATCGCGGCACGTTCGTTTGCGAGATCGGCCCAGGCGGCGAGCACGGCGATACGTTTGACTCCCACAAGCTGGCGATGCACGCGCTCAATTCAAACGGTGAAGGGGCTTTCACGGGCGCGCTGGCTGCGGCTGTAGTCCTGCAACCGACCCGGCGCGATCACCTGGGACGCGAAAGCTACCGGCTGAGCGCCATGGAGATCTAAAGATTTGAGAGAGCTGATCCATCCTATCCTCGGAACAAGGCGCACCTGGGTTGAACCGAGTTCGGTTCCGAGGCCCGCGGTGAATGCGCTTCAGCGGCCACTCTCGGCAGCGCCGATGCCCATGGCGATCAAAGAGCAAACAGTCATGCCGGCCATGCGAGCCATAACGGAAGCGCGCGTCGAACAGCACGCCCTCGGGATGTTGATGACGCCGGTGAAACCGGACATCGCGCGGAATGTCCTTTACCTCGCGCTCAACGGTGATCTCTACGCGCAGTGGGAACTGTTCTCCCTCATGGAAGAATGGGACCGGCTCAACAAGAACCTGAACGAGGTCAAGAACGCCGTGAAACGGCTCTCTTGGACCGTAACGCCCTACGCTGAACGCGGTGAAGAGCCGAGCGATAGCGCTCAGGCCAAAGCGGACCTGGTCCAAGCGGCGCTGAAGAATTGGGAACCCGAACCAGGCACGCTCGAATACTCCTTCGAAGATTCGATTTACAATGCGCTCGATGCGATGGGCAAAGGGATCGCGGTGCAGGAGATCCACTGGCACCGGCGCGATGGAGCGATCCTGCCCAGGGCGGCGCATCTGCTGACACCCCGGCAGTACGCCTGGGATAGTCAAGGTTCCCGGATCGGGTTGATCTCTAACACCTCGAATGCCGGGCGCACGACCGGACTGAACGGGACACGAGGCGGCAGCCAGACCTGGGAACGTTTCCCGGAGAATCAATTTTTAATCTCCACCTGGAACTCGCGCTCGGGCGTTCCCGGAGCGACGGCGATGTTGCGCAGTTTGGTCCCGTATTGGATCGGGATGACCTATGGCTGGCGCTGGTTGATGCAAACCGCGCAGCTCTTCGGAGTGCCGTTCCGCTGGGCGACATACGACCAGAACGAAACCGGTCTGAGCGAGAAGATCGGCACGATGCTCGAAAACATGGGGGCAAGCGGCTGGGCGGCATTCCCACAGGGCACCGTGCTCGAATTCAAGGAAGCCGTCACGAGCGCTCGAGATAATCCGCAAGCGGTCATTATCGAAATGGCGAAGAAAGCCTGTGACCTGTTGATTTTAGGCCAGGAACTTTCGAGCGAGAGCTCACCGACCGGACTGGGGAGCGGCACGGCTTTGTTGCAGGGACAAGTGCGCCAGGATGTGCTCAAGCACGCGGCCACGTGGGTCGCGGACGTGATCAATTACCAATTGATCCCGGCGGTGCTGGATCTGAATTACGGGGAACGCAGTGAATCGCCCTGCGTCGCCGCGGACCTCTCGATGGATCCCGATCCGATGGTCCTGGCTAATCGAGACCAGGTCTTGGGCGCGCTCGGCATGAAGCTCCCGACCGCCTGGATGTATGAACGACATGGGGTGCCCGAGCCGGAAGAGGGCGAGGCCGTGATTGAAGCGCCCGCGGCCGCGCCGCAGTTGGGCGGTTATGGTTCGTTCGGAGCCAAGAATCGCACGATCGAAATACATGCGAAGAGCGCCACGGACCAGATCGTTGACGCGGCGCTGGAAGATTTAACGGGGGTGCAAGCCAAATGGCTGGGCGGAGTGAAGCCATTCTTCCGCCGCCTGGTGGAAGCGGCGCGGGATGAACGCATCAGCGACGCGGAACTGCTGCAAGTGCTGGAAGCAGCCAATGCGGAATTCCCGGAACTCTTTCACAAGATCGATCACGCGGCCCTGGCGACGGCGCTGGAAGCGGCAATGGGCGCGGCCTGCGTAAATGGCGCGGTCAAAGGTTTCCTCGAACGAAAGGTGGGTGCGCAATGACCACTTTCGAGATTGAAATCATTCGAGACACCGCCCGGCCGGCCGCCAGGGCTTTGGCCGAGCGCGCGCGCAATCCGCTGCCAGGGCTGAATATCGCGGCGCGAGCCTTGGCCAATGGATTGAAGAGCCATTTCCGGGCGAAGAACCAAACACCCAATCGCCTGGGCGGAGCGCGGAGCAATTACTGGCTCGGGGTGGCCCAGGCGGTGAACGCACCACAGCAGACCGGCCCAAACAGTGTCGCGGTTGCAATCTCGCATCCGTCCTTCAACCAGAAAGTTTACGGCGGAACGATCCGAGCGAAGGCGGCGAAATCATTGACCATCCCGATCCATCCGGATGCGCATGGACGGAGAGCGAGTGTTTTGGAAAGAGCGCTTGGACTGAAACTTTTCCGGGTGAAAGACGCGCTCGCGGCCCGCGGGGCGGACGGGAAACTAACTTTTTATTACGCGCTCAAGCAGAGCGTGACCCAGAAACCCGACCCCAGCGCTCTGCCGCCTGAATCCGAGATGCAACGAATCGTGAGTGAGAATTTCAACCGCTGGTTCATGGGACCACAAAGCGGAGCCCAACCAGCATGACTTTAAGGCTGCTGCAAATAGTAGAGACGAAAGCAAAGCCGCAACGGGCGAAGCTTCAGATGGGCCGAGTGTATTGCCACAAGTGCAACGGCTTCGGCGAATCCGAGCAGGATGTTGATCGGCGCGGCTGCCATACCTGCGACGGCACAGGCGTGCTGAAGCGCGAGCGGTTCGGAGTGGCCAACGGATTCCGCAGAACCTGGCCGCGAATGAAGCGATCGGTTGCATCAATGGCAGGCCCCTGGATTGGACCAAAATGAAAACAGAAGTGAGACACGAAGGATTTTCAAGGAACAGGCAACTCAGCGTGTTCGACCAGCCGGTCGCGCTGGCGATTGAAGCGAAGGAAGCCACCTCTGCTTTCGAGTGCCGAATGCCCGTCAGCCTCGAAGCCAACGGCGAAGTGCCCGCGGAAGTGATGGTCATGCCGGGAGGCGTCCACAAGATCACCGCCAGCCGCGACGGCAAGCCCGTAACCGTGGTGGTCAGTGTGGGACCCGAAGCCGCCTTCGCCCTGCAATCCGCCTTGGAGGCGCATCGCGCGGCAGGGCCGCAACGGCCGTGGTTTGACTTTGATCACGCGAAAGGTCCGGCGAGTGCCTGGCCGATGGCGTTTGAATGGCGGAACAGTCCGACGCCGGGCGTGTACGCCAAGGTGGAATGGAGCAAAGCGGGAGCGGAGGCAATTGAAGGAAAGATGTATCGCGCCTTCTCGCCCGTCTTCTTCGTCGATGCAAACAAGCCTGCGCGGGTCAACGGCGCACCAATGAACATGGGAGCGCTGGTGAATGATCCGGCCTTCAAAGATATTTCGCCCATTTGGGCGCAAAACAACGCAGAGGAATTAACTGCTCTCCGAGCCCGAATCAATGAGCTGGAAGCAGGGGAAGAACAAACAGCTATGACAGATCAAGAGCTGGCAGAACTCCGAGCCAGGTTAAAGCAATTGGAGTCAGAAAACTCGGAGCTTAAGGCCAAGGCCGCCAGCTCCGCCACGACTGTGGAGATCACCGCGAAAAACGAAGAGATCGCCCAGTTGAAACAGTCCCTCGCCAAGGTCGAGGGGGAAATCAAAGCGCATCGCACCGCCAAAGCGGACAGCGCCGTCAAAGCGGCCGTGGCGCGCGGAGCCTTGCCACCGAAGGACGAAGCGATCCAGGCGAAATGGCGCGAGCTGATCGAAGCCGATGAAGCAAACGAAGTGTTGCTTGCGGCTCAAAAAGGCAATCCCGCACTGACGCCGATCACCGCTGCGACTGGCCACCGGTCAACCGGTGCGCTCCAGGCAAGTGGCGTCACGGTGACACGTGAAGATTCGAATCGAGTCCTCCTGGCTTACGCCCAGGAACAAGACCCGGTGAAACGGGGGGCGATCTACGCCTCGGATATCAGTCCGAGGATTCGGGATCGTGAAGCTTTCCCGCTCATCCTGAGCGCCGAGCAGGCGATTCATGCGGCCAATACCCTTGGGACCTTGGCCGCGGACATTGTCAGCCAGCGCGCGCTCGAAACGCTCATGACAACATTTCCGGTGCTCTCACGGATCAGCCGCGACTTCTCCAATGAAGTGGTGAAATTTAATCAGACGGTGAATACCCGGCTGATTACCGTTCCTTCGGTCACGGATTATGACGCGACCACCGGCTATGCGAGCAGCGCCGTTACAGCCACCGATGTGCCGGTCAAGATCGACCAGCATAAAGCGGTGCAGATCGATTTCAACGCTCATGAACTGGGCGCGACCGACCGCGATCTGTTCGGCGAACAGGCCGCAGCGATCAATTATGCCCTGGGCAAGACGCTGATGGCGTCGCTCTATGCGCGCATCACGGTGGCGAACTTCGCCGGTGAAACAGTGGTGGCCCAGGCTGCCTTCGCCCGCACAGGGGTGATGGCAGTCGGACGAGCCCTGACCGACCGCGAGGTCCCAGATGTGATGCGGATGCTGATCCTGGCAGGCAGCTACTACGACAAACTCGGCGAAGACACGGTAGTCATCTCCGCCTTCAACAATGCAAACGCAGGCAGCGCGATCCAGAGCGGACAGCTTCCGGATGTGCATGGGTTCGGCGTGGCGGATGCGAAGACGCTGCCTTCGGCCCAGAACCTCACTGGCTTCGGATTGTTCCCGAGCGCCCTGGCTCTGGCGCTCCGGCTGCCTGCCGATTACACCCAGGTTCTGCCTGGAGTGACTGGGGGAGCAATCACTCGGGTGGTCACAGATCCCACCACGGGCATCAGCCTGTTGCTGGTCATGTTTGTGAATCACCAGCTCGGACGGGCCTACGTGCGCGCGGCCTTCA
>DATHEW010000894.1:0-3354 GCA_035318425.1 Candidatus Acidiferrum sp.
TTGGTCGGGAATCTGGTCCACGATTTCCGCGTCCCACTCGTGGCGTTTGCCGCCAATGCTCGCGATCCAGTGCAGGCGCTTGTCATCGAGTTGCCGCACTTCCTCGACGCCCTCCATGAACTCGGGGAACTCTTCGAATTGCGTCCATTGGTTGTAAGCCGTGCGCACCGGCACATCCACTTCGGTTGAGTGCTCGATTGTTTCCATATCACTCCTTCAGTTGAGTTGTGCCGAGTCGCCTCCTTGATTCCGACAACTTACGAGTGGCCCCGGTTGCCGGGTGTGTCAACGGGTTGATCGAGCGTAGTGTTAATGATTGAGCGCGCATTTCCAGGCTCGTAATCTCCGACGCCCATGGCCAAAGCCGAAAAGTATCGCCAGCGCATGCAGCACGCCAAACGTGCGCAGCTCTACGCGGACCGTTTTGAAACCGGCTCGCGCAAAGCGATCAACGAACGAGAGCAACGCGCCGTCGCGAAAATCTTCGCCGGGCTGGATGATTGCCGCAGCGTGCTCGATATCCCATCCGGCGCAGGTCGATTTGCCAAAACCCTCAGCGCGGGCGGCCGCAAGGTGATCGGTTCAGATGTGGCGTTTGAAATCCTGGAGCATGGTCACGAACGCGCAGTACAGAAAAAAGTGCCAGTCACGTTCATGCAATCGGATGCTGCCAGGCTTCCGCTCGCGGACAGCGCGGTGGATTGCGTCTTCTGCAATCGTCTGCTCCATCACATCCATTCGGCAAAGGAACGCGCCGTCTTCCTGAAGGAATTTCATCGCGTGACGCGGCGCTACGTAGTGATTTCGTTCTTCGATTATCAATCGTTCGGCGTGGTGAGGCGTTTTCTCAAAGCGCTCAAAGGCCGGAAACCGAAGTACGATCAGCAACCGACGTTTGAACAATTCACCGAAGAAGTGCTGGCGGCCGGCTTCAAAGTGCGTGCCGTGGTCCGCACCGGCGCGGCCTGGGTCGCGCAGAAATATTTCGTGATCGAGAAGGCTTAGCCTACTTGCGGTACCCGCCTTTGACTTTTCTGCGCTCTTCCGGTGGCAACTTCATCGCCGCTTTCAATTCATTCGTCGTGTTGCTCGCCCACGCCACCGGCTTGCGGTTCAGCACCAGCGTGCGCGGCAGCAATTCCACTTCGTGACCGAAACAATCGAGCGTCACCGTCCCCGGCAAAAACATCAGGTCGTCGTAGATCACTACTCCGAATGGCGCTGGCATCTGCGGATTGCGAAACTCGACCATCCCGGTCTTCTGTGTCGGCGAAAGTTTCTCGTCCACGAAGCGCACGTGGAGATTGGAGATGCCGCGATTGGTTTGTTGAATCACGAGTTCGGGCACGCCAGCGACGTCGTTGGTGAAGAGCACCTGCCATGCGCCTTGCGCCGTCTGCTTCCGCGTGAGCCAGGAGTAGGCGATGAAGTAAAACGCGAGCGCAGCCACGAATGTGATCGTGATCGAAAGGAACGTGGGCCGCGCAGAATTCTTCACGCGCGCAGCATTCTGGCTCGCCTCGCGAAGTGTCAAGCGGCGGGAAATAATCAGGGCGTCGCGCGCGCCAGGCTGATCGTGTCTCGGAAACGCTTGTTGTCCGCGCGAATGCGGGCCGTGAGCGTCTTGCTGATCGACATGAGAAACGGCGCGGCAATATCAGGCGCCTGTTCCAGCAGCCTTTGAAATGCGGGCTGGGAAATCTTGAGCAATGTGCTGTCCGCGTTCGCCACCACATCCGCCGATCGCGGGCCTTGATCGAACAGCGCGATCTCGCCGAAGCAATCGCCGGGTTCGAGTGTTTGCAGTGTGCTCTCCTTGCCTTCGATCAACATGCGCACGCGCAGCTCGCCTTCCAGGACGAGATACATCGCATCTCCCTGCTCGTGTTGCCGCACGACATGCGTGTGAGGTTCAACCTGGCGGATCTCCATGAACTCGACGAAGCGCGCGAGCTGGTCATCGCTCAATGCGCCGAAAGCTTTCACGCGGCGCAGAATGCCTGCGGTAATCCCGGCATCGCCGAGTGTCCGTGCTGCTGCCGCCGCGCGCGTGCCGAAGAACATGCGCAACTCATCGACTTGCGCCGCCTTGCGCCAGGCGTCGTCAGTCTCGCAGTAAATCCAGGTGTCGGCGGTGATGCGTTTGTCTTTGACCCAATCGACGAGCAGCGGCAATTCGACCGGCCCGTAAACCACGTTGTCCACGCCCCAGATTTTGAAGCCCACGGTGACAAGCTCGGCACTCATGCGTCGATTCATAGCACACGCGTGAGATGAAGGAAGCGGAAGTTGGAACCAGTTTCACGTGTTCTGCGGAACTCTCGACGGGCGCAAGGCCGGCTGGCTTAATTCCCGCGTTGCGATGAAACACGCATGAACATTCTCGGCATCATCCCGGCGCGCTACGCATCAACGCGTTTTCCCGCCAAACCGCTCGCGCTCATTGCCGGCAAGCCGCTCATCCAGCGCGTGGTCGAGCAGTGCCGGAACGCGAAGTCACTTCACGACGTGATCGTGGCAACGGACGATGAGCGCATTGCTCGCGTCGCGGAGAAGTTTTGTCGCGTCGAGATGACGCGCGGCGATCACCCGAGCGGGTCGGATCGCATCGCGGAAGTCGCGGCGCGAATCGATTGCGACGCAGTGGTGAACATCCAGGGCGATGAACCGTTGATCGATCCTGCGGTGATCGATGCCGTCGCGGGCGCGTTGGCTGAGAGCGAAATGTCCACGGCAGCCACGGCGATTCGGAGCGTTGAAGACTGGGAATCGCCCAACGTGGTGAAAGTCGTTGTCAGCGCTTTCGGGCACGCCCTATATTTCTCGCGGCGCACGATTCCGTTCGTCCGAGATGCCGCCAGTCGTTCAAGTAGCGAACAGTTGGCGGCGTTTCCTTTTTTGAAACATCTGGGCATTTACGGTTACCGCCGCGAGACGTTGCTGAGGTTGGTTAAGCATCCCGTCTCACCGCTCGAGAGTGCGGAAAAGCTGGAGCAGTTGCGCGCGCTGGAGAACGGAATCCAGATTGCGGTGGTGAAGGTGAATTACGACAGCGTGGGCGTGGATGTGCCGGAGGACGTGGAGCGGGTGGAAGTGTTGTTGCGGCAACGAGAGCACGATTAGGATTACGAATACGATTACGAGAAGGCGCTTCGTAATCGTGCTCGTAATCGTCATCGTATTCACTTTCCGATCCCTTGGTGCAGACATGAAATACATCTTCGTAACAGGCGGCGTGGTGAGTTCGCTCGGCAAAGGGCTGCTGGCCGCGGCGCTCGGCACTCTGCTCGAGAACCGCGGGCTGAAAGTCACGCTCCAGAAGTTTGATCCCTACCTCAACGTCGATCCCGGCAC
>DATHEW010000895.1:0-2516 GCA_035318425.1 Candidatus Acidiferrum sp.
AAATTCACGCGCTCGCCGACTTTCCATCCATGCACTCGTGCCACTTCCGAGCCGGCGACGATTTCTCCGCGCTCTCGTGGAAGTGCGCCGTCAATCTTCCATCCCGACTTCAGCGCGAACATGCGTTCATCAACGCCGACATAAACCGTCTGCGCACCGTTGCTGCCGTGCAGAGCAGCCATCAGTGCCGGCGCGGCGCTGGCAATGCCAGGCACGCTCGCGACTTCATCAAAATGATCGGCGCTCAGGTAACACGGCCAGTTGGCCCCGTGAAGCGCCATCGACGCAGCGTCGTACGGACAACCCTTTGGCACCACGAGCACGTGCGCGCCGAGGCGATTAATCTCGGCCTGGACTCCGTCGCGGTAGCCATCGTGAAACGAGAGCAGACTGAACAGCGCCGCTACGGCGACGGCAATGCCGGTGGCTGTCACGGCCGTGCGCAACGGGCGACGCCGCCATTCTTTCGAAGCGAGTTGCAACCAATTCATGCGAAGGTGGATTGGGTTGTTCATTCCGGTTTTGTCGCCAGCGCCGGTTGCAATCGCGCCGCACGCCACGCGGGATAAATCGCCGCGAACACACCGACGCAGATCGCGAGCAGAGAACAACGCAGCAAAGCGCCGGAAGAAATGGTCAGCAACGAACCGCCGGGCGCAAAAGGTATCCAGCTTTTCGCCAGCGCTTCAATATGCGGGCCGCCGAGAAATGCCAGAGCTACCCCAAGCGTCGCGCCGATGAGCGTGAGCAACAACGATTCTCCAAGCAACAACAGGCAGACCTGGGTGCGCGACGCACCGATGGCCCGCATCACCGCCAGTTCGTTCGTTCGTTCGATCACGGCGGCGAGCAGTGTGTTGAACACGCTCAGCGCGCTCACGGCGATGGCAATGAAAGCAACCGCCAGCACAAGCGTGCGCACGGCGCCGAGCAAGTTCACGAACGTGCCCATCATCTCCGCCATGGTGACGACCTGCGCGCCGGGAATCCGCTGCAACCGCTGTCCCGTCTCGCGCACGAGCGCGGGATCTTTGAGCCGGATGGCGACTGCGGTAAGACGTCCCGTCTGGGAAAACATTTGTTGCGCGGTCGCGAGCGGGACAAAGAACACACTGTCGTCACTCGTGCCGCTGCGCGCGAGCACTCCCGCGACGCGGAATTCGCGCTGCATCTCCGGGCTGTAAAACTTGTCGCCCGGCAGCCGCATCTCCAGCGCCGCCGCGTCGGCTCCAAGAATGACTTCGCCCGGACCGTCGAACCAGGCGCGGCCGGAGCGCATTTTCCACCATGGTTTGAGTGGCAGGGCGCTCTCGTCCAATCCCACCCACATGTCCGTCCGGCGGTAGTCGGCGCGCGGTGATGCTGCCGTCAAAATGGGAGCCGCTACCGCGACGGATGGATCGCGGCGGGCCTGTTCCAGAACACTCGCGGGAAGCGAATGCTCGAGCGCATTGTTCTGCATGACGCGCGACGCGGCGTCGTACGGACAGCCCATCGGCACCAGCATCATTTGGACGCCCGAGCGATTGAGTTCGCCCTGCAACGCATTGCGATAACCTTCTCCAAACGACACGATGCAAATCAGCACGGCACTGGCGACTGCAATGCCCGCGAGCGTCAGCCCGTTGCGAAGCGGGCGACGGAGCAAATTCTGAAAGATGAGAACAAACATCAATTGTGGGGAAGCCGGCCGAGTTCGCGGGCTTCCCGATTCATTTCCGCAAACGTCAGCACGGTGAGTTGGTCGCGCACTCCGGCGGCGATGGCTTCCGCCGAAGCACGTGCCTCAGCCGGCACGTCCGGTAGGTCAGTGCCGAGACGCAAAGGTGACTTCGTGGTTTTGCCGGCGAAGCTTTTGAGCCATGCCGAGTTCGTGATGGTACTCGCTACGATTGGCGGTTCACGGTGGCTCTGAATGAGCACTCCGCGGAGCGCGCCGTTCGTCTCGACACCGATCACGATTTCGATCCCGCCGTGCGCGGCTTTCACACGGGTTACGAGAATGGAGCCAAGTGTCTGGCCATCGTGATGCACGCGCTGGATGCGCAACGGATTTTCGTCCGGGTGCATCAGCCGGCCAAGTTGCTTTTGAATTTGCACCGTCCAACCGCTGACCACGCGCGCGTCCAACATGGCATTGGTCGCAGGCGGGAAGAGCACGTGCAAGTCATGGACGGGATTTCGCCACGGAGTGACAGGAGAAGGTTCGACGCGGGCGACATCCTTTAGGTTGTGTTGCGGTTCTTTCTCCAATGCCCAACGCTGCCGGACCAGGAAAAACACGATCACGGCGAGCCCCAATGCAACAACGAGCGTGGCGCGCCGCATATCAGTAGCGAAGCCCGGTCGCGTCGATGAACCGCTCGGTACCATTCGTCACAACGCGTCCAGAGATCGTTACGATGGATTGGAGTGGCACCTCAACCACCACAAAGCCGGCGTTCTTCGTGTCCACTTTGATGGTGCCACTGGAATCGCGAAGCATGAACCAACAACCGGCCACTGGACATTTTTCC
>DATHEW010000896.1:0-4269 GCA_035318425.1 Candidatus Acidiferrum sp.
GAATTCAACGACAATGTGGCGCCCGCACTGGTCACCAAACCCGCGCTGTTGCTCACGATGACCGAATAAGTTCCCACGCGCGGGCTTTGCACATTGGCGATATTCAACTTCGACGTTGTCGCGCCGCTGATGTCGCCGCCCTCCGTGAGAGGTGACCCGTTGAACAGCCAGCGATAAGTGAGAGCAGTGCCGGATGCCGCTACGCTGAAGCTCGCTGTCTTGCCGGGATCGATGACGGAATTCGCCGGCTGCGTGGCGATCGTCGGGGCCACCGCGCCGACTTTCACCTGGTCCACCCAGGCCCGATCAAGGCCGCCGGTCCTGCTGCTGTTTTTGGAATACGTCCACTTCAACGTCTGAGCGCCAGATGAAATAGTGAACGTGCGCCATTGCCAATCCACCGCTCCGCTGATGCGCGCCTTCTCGGAACCGTTGATGTAAAACAGCAGCCGATCGTTGCTGGGCTCCGAGGAAACTTTCCACCAGAAGCTTACGGCGCCCGGTCCTTGTACGGTGGTCTGCATCGACGTGGTTTTCTCGTGACTGATAGCGCCGCTCTGCGCTGCGTCCGAACCATCCTGAGTCACATTCGTTTGCCCGAACCATCCGGGAGAACCATTCGTCGTCCAAACAAAAGCTGTCGCATCGAGTGCTTCACCCAGCGCCACGATCGTTGTTGGCGGAAGCGTCACCACATTGGTGGCAGTGACAGTCAGCGTCGCCACCACGCTGGTAACGGAACCGGCCGAGTTGGCCACCACCACTGAGTAATTGCCCCCGTCGTTCGTGCGCACATTGGAAAAGGTCAGCGTGTTTGCGGTCGCGCCGGAAACGTTCGCCCCGTTTTTTCGCCACTGATAACCCAGCGTTGGTGAGCCGGCTGCCGTCACGCTGAAGCTTGAGAGAGAACCTTCATTCACATTGCGGCTCACCGGTTGGCTTGAAATCGTGGGAGCGGTCAGGGGCGGCGGTGTCGTGCCGTGACTGAAAGAAAGTTGATAGAACGAAACGCGACCGCCTTCCGTGATCGGCCCGTCGTGATCCTGCAGATACGCGCCAGCCTTGAAGTAGAACGTGCTGTCGGTCAGCCATGACGGATCACTGGCGCCAAAATTATGGCTGTTGGTGACACCGTTCACCGTCACGAACGCGACGCCGTCCACGACCTTGATCTCGTAATTGATCAACACATCGCTGCCAACGGTGTAAGTGAACTTGGCATCGCCGCTGACGGTGAGACTCTTGCGAATGTAAACGAGCACACGACCGCTCCCGTACTGGACCTTCACAAGCCGCTGCGAGGGATAGCCGTGGACTTGCCCGATGATCACATCGCCCGTGTCCGGCTGTTGTGTGACTCGGCATTGCCCGCGCAGGATGTGCGTCCCGTACGCGCTCCAGTTCACACTCGAGTCGGTCGGGTCCAACAACTCTCTCAATTCACTTCGAGGTTCCGTCGCGCCGCTGGTCGTCGCGCCCAGCACAGGACACCAAAATACCATCGCGCCATCCGTCCCCGTGTAGAAAAACTCGCTGGTGTAGGTCTGCAACTGCGGTTGCTTGACCTCGACTGCTTTGCCAGTCGTGCCACCATCTGCATTGATGGGAAGCGTCAGTTTCCAGTGGCTCAGGTCAAAGTTGCCGGCGGGCGGAACAGCACCGAGGCAAACGCTGGCGAAGCACGCCGCGTAAATGACGAGGAGAAATTTGGGTTTGGTCATTCGAGCCCGGACTGTATCGCAGTTCGTCATGGCCACAAATGACAACGCCGACATTGCGGCAATCATCCACGTGCAGGCTGCATGGAAGCGTGATGCTAATGGCTGAACGTGTGCTTGCTTCGGCTGCTGCCAGATTTCTTCACGCACTTCGCCTTCTTCACGAGCAACGACGCGTTCTGTTCCTCAACGCACTCCTTCGGCACGCGGGGAATGAGCAGTTTTGCGATGAGACCAGTCCATCCGGTCTGATGCGAAGCGCCCACGCCGCGGCCAGTATCGCCGTGGAAATATTCATGGAAGAGCACGTAATCGCGGAACTGCGGATCGCGCGCGAGCTTCTCGTGATAACGCAGGACAGGACGCGTGCCCGTCTCGTCCTTCAGGAACAACCGGGAGAGGCGGCGGCTCACTTCTTCCGCGGCGTCGTTGATCGTCACGAAGTTTCCAGACCCGGTCGGGCATTCGATTTTGAAATCATCACCATAGTAATGGTGGAAACGTTGCAGCGACTCGATGAGCAGATAATTCATCGGCATCCAGATCGGCCCGCGCCAATTGGAGTTGCCGCCGAACAGACCGGATTCTGATTCCGCGGGTTGATAATTGACGCTGAGTTCTGTGCCTTTGCAGGAAAAGACGTAAGGATTGTCTTTGTGATAACGGGAAATCGCGCGCACGCCGTAATCGGAAAGAAATTCCGATTCATCGAGCATCCGGCGCAAAATACATTTCATGCGATGACCGCGCAGTAATGAAAGCAAATGGCGTTGCCCGACACCACATTCCTCCCAATGCGAAACCAGCTTCGCGAGATCGGGTCGGTAATTCAAAAACCATTTCAGGCGCGTGTGAAAACCGGGAAGTTTCTCCAACAATTCTGGTTCGAGTGTTTCGACGGCGAATAGTGGAATTAGACCAACGAGCGAGCGGACTTTGAGCGGCATCATGCGTCCGTCCGGCAAATTCAAAACGTCGTAATAAAATTTATCATGGTCATCCCAGAGGCCGATGCCTTCGTCCCCAATGTTGTTCATCGCTTCGGCAATGTGGAGGAAGTGCTCGAAAAATTTTGTCGCGATGTCTTCGTAAACTTTATTGTGGAGCGCGAGTTCGAGAGCGATGCGCATCAGGTTCAGCGAATACATCGCCATCCAACTCGTGCCGTCAGCTTGATTGATGAAGCCGCCCGTCGGCAACGGCGCGCTGCGATCAAACACGCCGATGTTGTCGAGGCCGAGGAATCCGCCTTGAAAAATATTTCGGCCTTGCGCGTCTTTGCGATTCACCCACCAGGTGAAGTTCAACATCAGTTTGTGAAAAACTTTTTCAAGAAATACGAGGTCGCCTTTGTCACCACGTTGTTTGCGATCCATTTGAAAAACTCGCCACGTCGCCCAAGCGTGAACGGGCGGATTCACGTCGCCGAAGGCCCATTCATAGGCGGGAAGCTGGCCGTTCGGGTGCATGTACCATTCGCGCGTCAGCAGGAGCAATTGGTTTTTCGCAAACACTGGATCAACTTGCGCCAGAGGAATGCAATGGAACGCGAGATCCCACGCCGCGTACCATGGATACTCCCATTTGTCCGGCATCGAAATAATGTCGGCGTTGTTCAGATGCGTCCAATCGCTGTTGCGTCCGTGTTTACGTTCGCGTGGTGGAGGCGTTTGTCCCGCATCGCCATTGATCCATTCCGGCACGTCGTAATAAAAAAACTGTTTGCTCCAGATCATTCCGGCGAACGCTTGCCGCTGAACATTCCGCGCATCATCGTTGAAAATATCTTTTTGCAAGTCGTCGTAAAATTCATTTGCCTCGCGACGACGCTCGTCAAAGATTTTATCGAAATTCGCGAATGGCTTCGCCACGGACGCTTTGACTAATCGCAACCGAAGGGAAGATGAACCTCCCGCGGGAATAGAAAGCACGCGATGCGCGGCGACTTTCGTTCCGGTTTTCTGCGGATTCACTGCGGCCTTGTTTCCGCCGACGACATACTCGTTGAACGCGTCTTTGAAGAAACCTTGCGCATCCCCTTGGCCGTAATGCCTGCGCGCATTGGTTTCATTTTCGCAAAATAAAAACTCCGGTTTGCCTTCGCAGGAAAATTGGTAATCGCCCAGTTCAGGATGTTTCGCAGTGATAGCGCCTTTGCTCGCGACGGACATTTCTGGTTTTTGCGCGCCCAATTTCCACGACCAGGTGTTGCGAAACCAAATTTGCGGCAGCAGATGAATCGTCGCTTCTTCCGGCCCGCGATTGTGCACCGTGATGAGCATTAAAATATCTTCCGGCCCGGCCTTGGCGTATTCGACGAAAACATCGAAGTAACGGTCGTCGTCGAAAATTCCCGTGTCCATCAACTCGAATTCGTCCTGCTCCTTTCCGCGACGGCGATTTTCCTCGACGAGTTGCGCGTAGGGAAATTCGCGCTGCGGATATTTGTAGAGCATTTTCAAATACGAATGCGTCGGCGTAGCGTCGAGGTAGTAATAAAGCTCCTTCACGTCTTCGCCGTGATTCCCCTCGCTGTTGGTGAGGCCGAACA
>DATHEW010000897.1:0-7307 GCA_035318425.1 Candidatus Acidiferrum sp.
TGCTTCGTCCCGCTGATGCGCTCCATGTGGATCTTGTAGCCGGACGGGCGGATGTAAACTTTGCCGGGCAGCAGCTTCAACGTGCGCGGTGTTCCATTCTGGTGCCAACTCACCGATTGGGTGCGCAAGTCGAACTTCACGTCCTCGGGCACATAGATGATGTCGGGCCACGCTTTGTCGATGCCATAGCCGTGAGGCTGAATCTCCATCACCGCACCGAAGAGATTGACCACTTCGTTCCAGGAATAGTCGAGACGTGGCATGTGTTTGCGCCCGCTGAGATCTTCACCGAGATCGTAGCTGGGGAACACCAGGGCCCCGCCGGAGTGCTCTTCCTCCGCAAGGCCAAAGAGATTCGCCGCGTAACTGAGCTGCGTCTTCACTTCCTTCTTGCAGTAGCCGAAGTAGTTGTCCGCAATGATCGTGACGATCACGCCGCGTTCATCGCGCGCAGTCAGCTTGAAGGCCGTGCCGTTGTTGTAGCGCTCGTCCTCTTTCTTCCAACACATGCCGTCACGGTGCTGGCGGTCAGTCGCATGGTCCCAGTGCGGCAAGCCCACATCACGCTTCGTCACGCTGATCAAGTGCGGCGCGAGAATGACGCAGCCGGTGTGTCCGCTCCAGTGATCGACATCAAGGCCGGAGTCGTTTTCAGGAAGGTACGGATCGCCCGCGTTGCCGAAAATGCTTTCAACGAAATCGAGATTGCTGACGAGATTGCCCGGCACGAAGAATCGTGTCTCCATCCGCTTCTCCGCAATAAATCCAGGAACCTCGGGACACATGACCGGGCGCAACATCAATGAGACCCAGCATCGCGCCTCGTCAGTTTGCGAGGAGGTGAACGGCAGGCGCATCAATTCCGCCGGTGGCCGAAGCGCCCGTTCGAGGATCTCGGCGAAGGTGCGTTTCGGCACCGCGCGCTTGTCATCGGGGATCGGCAAGCCGCCATCCGCCACGTGAAAGATTCCCTCAGTCGTGCGGCGGTCGCTCTTTGGATTGTGGAGCACGCCGTTTTTCAAACGGAACGAGCGCACGATGTCGGACTCGAAAACATCCCGGTCCGGCGGCAACGAAAGTGCGCGCGCCAGCCCGGCGCGATCGAGCACGAAGGTGCGCGAAGGCAGCTTCGGCGCGAGCCCCGTTTCATAAAGATAATCATCGAGGAACTGCTGCACGCGCCAGTCCGCGGGGCAGAGATAGTCCGCGAGCAACCGCTCGGTCTCGCGTTGATGTTGCAGGAGCGCCTGGATCATTTCCTGGAACTCGGCGTCATGCGCGGCGTGCGCAGTGGCGCAGCCGAGGGAGGCGAGCTTGAGATTGATGTACTGCCAAAGTTTTCGCTCAGCAGGAGGGATAGATCGCGTTGCACTCATGACCAGCGCGCGGAAGATACGGCGGCGGCAAAGTCGGGCGCAAGTTCCGCCGTGTTTCAGCGGAAGGATGGAGTTGAAACAGCGACGCAGGACCGCTCAAGAAACGCGAAGAAATCGGAAGTTACTTTCAGCGATGGCACTAGCCAATGCGTCGCTTCGCTTTGGCCCGGGAACGTCAGGCGAACCGTTTGGTTCTCCACGCACCTTGACCCGCAACTCAAATTCCCTCGGTCCTGCTTCGTTCCCTTCTGTTCCTACTGCATGGTTCCGGCTCAGTGCTTGCGCAGGTTGCGGTCCCAGATTCCGTAAGCGAGCGAGATGAAGCCGCAAAGCCGGACTGTGTACACGTAGTAATTCACCTCGTTGTCCGGCGTGAGCACGATGAGCACGAGTCGTTCGACGGAAAGCAGCGCGAACGCGATGGCGAAGCCCAGGAAGAGCCGGTCGCGGGTGCGGCGGAAGAACTCAAAGAAGAAGCAGCCCAGCGCCGCGAATCCCATCATGAGAGCGCCGGAGGCAAACGCTTTGAGAATTTCCCAGTTCATGCGCGATGGTTCACCGAATCACGAATCAGCCTCGCGAGGAGCAAGGCCACGCCAATGAGGTTCACCGTTGTTCGCATCAGCATCAGGTCGATGTGTGGGAAGAGGATCATGTCCACGAAGAGCAGCACGTTGCTCGCAGTGAAGCAGAAGAATGCCAGGCTGCTCCAAAGCAGGAGCGGCGATCGGCTGCGACGGAACGCACGCAGCAGCAGCACGAAACAGAGGAGGCTCGTCGCTGCGCAAAGCAGATAAACGGTTTCAGCCATTGGGGTTTCCTTTCTTGATTCGGAATGCGTCTGAGAATTTTCGTATGTCGTCCGGCGGTGACGCGTAAATCATCTCAACAACTTTGTGGCGGCTCAACTTGTAAAAGCCGCCCACGGCAATGATATCGTGCGCGAGTGATTCGGATTGCGGCGCATATCGATACGTGTCGCCGGGTTGGCGCAGCATCAAACCATCGCGCACGAACTCCTCGAGCCGTTGTTGCACCACGGCGCGATTCGTCTGCACGACTTGAAATACCGAATCGACCGTCCAGTCGCGGTCCGGCAGCGCGCTCACGAGGAGCAACACTTCAAGCTGTTCGAGCGACCGAATATGTTTCGCGATGAAGCGGCGGACATCCTGCGGAATTTCTCCTTCGTTTCCCATTTCCCTTCTTCTATTTCCGCATGGGCTCCGCGGTGACAGGCTGTTCACCGGATGGTGTGATGTTTGCCGTGAGCCAGAAATCGCGGATCGTGCCCAGCAAACGGACGATTTCGTCCACGTCCATTGGCTTCACCAGGTAGGCATTGGCTCCGAGGTCGTAAGCGCGCCGCACATCGAGCGGTTGCGCGGAGGAGGTGAGCATGATCACAGGCAGGCGTTTGAATTGCGGATGCGCGCGAATCCATTCGAGCACTTCGAAACCTGATTTGCGCGGCAGCTTGATGTCGAGCAGCACCAAGGTGGGCGGCTGTCCGCCCGTTTCCGCCAAGTGGTCGAGGAATGTTATGAACGCATCGCCGTCCTCAATGGAACGGAGATCAGCGTCCACCTGCGCTTTCTTGAAGGCACGGCTGAACAGGAACACATCATTGGGATCATCCTCGACCTGGAGTATCAGCGGTTTCTTCATGATTGGTGACAGGCAACTCGACCCAGAACCGACTCCCCTCGTTTGGCTTCGAGTCTACGCCCACTCGCCCGCCCATGCGCTCCGTGGCGCGGCGCACCACGGCCAGACCCACACCCGTGCCGGGAAACGCCGGATCGCGGTGCAGTCTTTCGAAGAGATTGAACACTCGATCACAATGCTCGGCTGGAATCCCGATGCCGTTGTCGATCACTGAAATCCTCACGTGCGTGCCGTTCTGTTCACTCTGAATGCGCACGTGCGGCGCGCGTTCGTGGGGAACAAATTTGAGCGCGTTCGTGACCAGGTTCCAGAATACCTGCCGGAACGTGGCCGGGTGCGCGGAGGCGCGCCTTGCGTCGAGCGTGATCTCGACCGCGGCACGCCGGGCGGCGATTTCCTGGTCCAGGTTGCGCAACACTTCTCCGAGTTCGTGTTCGAGGTCGAGCGGCCCCACTGGCAGATCGCAAAGCGTGAGGCGGCTATACTCCAGCAGGTCGCGCAGCATGGAATCCATGTACTTCGCCGAGTTGGCGATGCGATCCACGTAGTGGCGTCCCTCTTCATTGAGACTCTCGGTATGGTCCGCGACCAGCGCCTGCGAGAAGCCATGCATGGCGCGAAGAGGCGCGCGAAGGTCGTGGGAAATGGAATAGCAGAACGCCTCGAGCTCCCGGTTCGTATCGGTGAGTTGCTGCACGCGCTTGTTCAACTGCGCATTCAACTGGTGAATCTCGGCCTCGGAATTTTTTTGCGGCGTGATGTCGCGCGCGAAGATGTAAATCAACCGCTCGGCAGGGAAGGGCGCCGCGGTCCAGCCGAGCCAGCGATACGCCCCCTGTTTGCAACGGTAGCGTCCCTCGAAATAGCAGCTTTCGCCGGCGCGCAGCCGGTTCATCTCTCGCGCCATCCCAGCCTGGTCAGCCGGATGAACGAACTCGATTCCCGGGCGCGTCCGCAATTCGTTCTCGTTGTAACCGAGCGTCTTTTCCCAGTTCGGATTCAACTGCAGCATGAACCCGTCGAAGTCCGCGATCGCCAGCATGTCGAGCGACAGCGTGAAGAAACGATTGCGCTTGGTCTCGGCTTCGAGCCGATCGACCGCGTCGGTGAGTTGGCGTTTCAGCGCCGCTTCCTCGAGATGCCGCAGGCGCTCGGCCTGGCGCTTGATCTCCTCGGTGCGTTTGTAGAGTTCGACGAAGACCGACACCTTGCTGCGCAAAACCGTGGGAACAATTGGCGTGAGGATGTAGTCCACTGCGCCGAGTTGGTAGCCGCGCGCGATTTGGTTCTCCGACTGGTTCATCGACGTGACGAAGATGATCGGAGTGTGCTCTGTGGCCGGGCGCTTGCGGATCATCGAAGCCGTTTCGAAGCCATCCATCCCCGGCATCGAGACATCCAGCAGGATGACGGCGAACTCGGTTTGCAGGAGATGTCGCAATGCCTCTTTGCCCGAGCGCGCGATGACGAGGTTCTGGTCCAGGCTGCTGAGCACTGCTTGCAACGCGAGCAACTTGTCCGAACGATCGTCCACCAGCAGGATGTTCGCTTTATCTTCCATCACATCAGGCTCTGCATCGAACCGAATCGAATCCGCGTGTGAATCTTGCGGCGACATCGACACGATGTCACGTGGTTCGCCGAATAAACGGTTAGGTGCGGGGTTCATGGAGTGATTTGTTCGCGAGGCAAGTTGCGAAAACGAATGCGCCGTGCTCGCTGAATCTCTAAATGGCGGCCCGCAAACATCCGAAGCGGTTTGGTCCGCTCTCCTTCTCCCAGTCGGAGGGAGAAAGAGATCAGCGAAAGGAACGACGCTCCAATCTTCACGCCGTTTCTTTCTAACGATGCAACCACAGCCGCAACACGGACCGCAGGTGTTCCGTATCGACGGGCTTCGACAGGTAATCCGATGCGCCGGCTTCGATGCATTTCTCGCGGTCGCCCTTCATCGCCTTCGCCGTCACCGCAATGATCGGCAGATCCTTGAAGCCCGCGATTTCCCGAATCGCGCGCGTGGTTTCGTAGCCGTCCATCATCGGCAACATGATGTCCATGAGCACGACGTCGATGTCCTTGTTGTTCAGCAGCGCCTGGATGGCGTCCTTGCCGTTTTCCGCGGAGACGACGTTCATCTTGAAACGCTCGAGCACGCTCGTCATGGCGAAGATGTTGCGGATGTCATCGTCCACCAGCAGCACCTTCTTACCTTCGAGCACACCTTGGTGCAGGCTCTCCAGCATCTTGCGCTGCTTGTCGGGCAACTTCGAGGCATTGCGATGTAAATGCAGCGCCGTCTCATCGAGCAAGCGTTCGGGCGAACGCACGTCCTTGATCAGAATGCTTTCAGCGAGGGATTTCAGCTTCGTTTCCTCTTCCTGCAACAGGTCCTTCGCCGTGTAGATAATGATGGGCAGGCTCTTGGATTTGGTCTGCTTCTTGATTTGTTCCAGCAACTCCACACCGGTCATGTCCGGCAGGCCGAGGTCGAGCACCATGCAGTCGTATTTGTGATGCTCCAGCTCGTCGAGCGCCTGATGGCCGCTGCTCACCACGGTGGTCTTCACATCGCCATTCCCGATCAACTCACGGATGCTTGTGGACTGAATCTCGTCATCCTCCACCAGCAACAGGTTCTTCACTGGCCGCTCGATGAATTCCTTTAAGCCATCGAACGCCAGCGCGAGCGACTCTTTCTTCTCCGACTTGCGCAAGTAACCCAGCGTGCCTTGCGAAAGCATCGGCTCTGAATTCTCCTCCACCGAAATGATCTGGATGGGAATATGCCGCGTCGCCAGATCGACCTTCAAACGATCAAGCACGCGCCATCCGTCAAAGTCTGGCAGGTGAACGTCGAGCGTGATCGCATCCGGTTTGAGTTCACGGGCCATCGCCAGCGCGGCTGAACCGCGCCCGGCAACGACCGCCTTGAATCCCTTGTCGTGCGCCATCTCGATGAGCACCCGAGCGTAGTGCGGATCATCCTCCACGATG
This sequence comes from Candidatus Acidiferrum sp., assembly GCA_035318425.1. Taxonomy (GTDB): domain Bacteria; phylum Verrucomicrobiota; class Verrucomicrobiia; order Limisphaerales; family SIBH01; genus JANNGC01. The sequence goes on from DATHEW010000897.1 coordinate 6,039, forward strand.
AGCAGTAACTTGTCGCCCGGATCAATGCGCCCGCGATCGTCCTCCACCGTGCGGTCTTCCATGGACGGCATTTCGGCGGGCAGTTCCACCGTCGCCGCCGTGTCGATAAGTGCGAGGTCGATCGAAGCAATTGCCGGTGAAATATTCCGGCCGAGCATGGTGAGCTCCTTTTCTTTCCGCGGCGGCCGCACCGGCACAAAGCTCTGCGGCAGATAGAGCGTAAACGTGCTGCCCTGGCCCATCGCGCTCGCGAGGCGAATTTCGCCACCGAGCAACCGCGCGATTTCGCGGCTGATCGCCAGACCCAGGCCGGTGCCGCCGTACTTGCGGCTTGTCGAGCCGTCCGCCTGCTGGAACGCCTCGAAGATGATCTGCTGCTTCTCCGGCGGAATGCCGATGCCCGTGTCGCTCACGCTGAACGCGATGACTGAACGCGCATGGTTCAGCGACTCACGATCCGGGCTCCATCCTTCGGTCACCGAGGCTACGCTGAACGTGACACGGCCGCTGTCTGTGAACTTGAACGCATTCGAAAGCAAATTGCGGATGACCTGCTCGAGGCGCTGGCTGTCCGTGAACATATTGCGCGGCATCTCGGCGTCGATATCCAGTGCGAAGTCCAAACCCTTCGCCTCCGCGACATGGCGGAACGTGCGATCGACGTAATCATGCAGCTCGTGAAAGCGCACTTCCTCGACATCCACTGTGACGGTGCCGGACTCGATCTTCGACAGATCGAGAATGTCATTGATCAGCGTGAGCAGGTCGTTTCCGGACGCGTGAATCGTCTTCGCGAACTCGACTTGTTTCGGAACGAGGTTGCCGTCCTGGTTCAGCGCGAGTTGGTCGGCGAGAATCAGCAGGGAGTTCAACGGCGTGCGCAACTCGTGCGACATGTTCGCGAGGAACTCGGATTTGTATTTCGAAGTGAGCGCGAGCTGTTTGGCCTTTTCTTCGAGCGCCTGGCGGGCCTGTTCCACCTCGCTGTTCTTTCGTTCGACTTCCGCGTTCTGCTCGGCGAGCAACTTGGCTTTCTCCTGCAGCTCCTCGTTCGTGTTCTGCAACTCCTCCTGGCGGCTTTGCAATTCCTTCGCCAGCGATTGGGACTGCTTGAGCAAATCTTCCGTGCGCGTATTCGCCTCGATCGTGTTGAGCACGATGCCGATCGATTCCACGAGCTGGTCCAGGAACGCCTGGTGAATCGGCGAGAACTGCTCGAATGAACTGAGCTCCAACACCGCTTTCACCTGACCTTCAAAGAGCACTGGC
>DATHEW010000898.1:0-9740 GCA_035318425.1 Candidatus Acidiferrum sp.
TGAAATCGGCGTTCCTGTGAACACGAATATCATCATCCACATCACGAGTATGGATGTGATTCACAGCTTCAAGGTGTTTCCGATGCGCGTTAACCAGGACGCGATTCCTGGCATGAGCATACCCGTTCATTTCTTTCCCACACGTGTCGGCACGTATCCGATCAATTGCGCGCAGCTCTGCGGCATGGGCCATTACAGCATGAAAGGCACGCTCAAGGTCATGGAGCCCGTGGAGTACGCGAAGTGGCTCAAGACCAAGAGCGGCGGGGCCGCGGATTACGAATAGGCTGGCAACCAGTCGAGCCGTCGCGATGATCGCGCGCCAGCGCCAGCGCGAGCGGTCGTAGTGACCGCGCCCGTGCCGCCACGAATGGAACCTGCACAGCCGAAACGGAACAGTCACCTCGTCGAGTACCTGATCTGGGGCGCCCTCGCCGCGACGATCGTCGGTATCGCCGTGGCGTTCTTGTGGACGCGTTTTGGCGAGCGTCTGCAAAAGCCTTTGGTGCTCGCCGGCAATGTTCCTCAGTTCACGCTTACCAATCAGCTTGGGCAACCGCTTACGCTTACCAACCTTCTCGGCCATGTCTGGATCGCCGACGTCATATTCACGCGGTGTCCGATGAGTTGCGAACGCATGACGCAGCGCATGCGCGCGTTGCAGGACCACTTCGGCGAGCGCAGCGCGGTGAAGTTTGTTTCCATCACAGCGGACCCGGTAAATGACGCGCCTGAAGTCTTGCGCAAGTACGCCGACCGTCACGGCGCTGACCCGAGCCGCTGGTGGTTTCTTACCGGCACGAAGATGAACGTGTACGAGCTGGCGGTGGATGGCTTGAAATTCATCGTGCGCGACAAGACGGAAGAAAAGCTCACTCCAGACGACCTCTTTCTGCACAGCACACAGTTCGTGCTGGTGGACAAGCAGGGCCGAATCCGCGGCTACTACGAAGGCACTGAAGAGAACGAGCGCAAGCAGCTCGCCATTGCGGTGAAGAAATTGCAGCGGGAGAGGTGAGGGGAATGACGAATGACGAATGACCAATGCCGAAGGAAGGTCGAATGCCCGATGTCAAATGAAGGCGTTCTAACGCGCAGGACGGATTTCGCGTTTCGAATTTCCATCGTCGTTCGTCATTCGTCGTTCGTCATTACCGCCCGATGACCATTTCGGATCTTCCGGCGGTGAACGCCAGCCTCAACGGTCTCGCCACCGTGTTCCTCACGATTGGCTACATCTTCATCAAGCAGAAGAAACAGAACGCGCACCGCAACTGCATGATTGCGGCGTTCGTCACCTCGACGGTCTTCCTGGCGTGCTATCTCACTTATCACTTCAACGTGGTTGCGGTGACGAAGTTTCAAGGGCAGGGGATCATGCGTCCGATCTACTTTTTCATTCTCATCACGCACATCATTCTAGCTGTCGTGATCGTGCCGCTCGTGCTGATGAGCATGAGCCGGGGATTGAAGCAGCGTTGGGAAGCGCACAAGCGCATCTCGCGCTGGACGTGGCCGATCTGGATGTACGTCTCAGTGACCGGCGTGATCGTTTACCTGATGCTCTACGTCTGGTTCCCGGGGAAGTGACGCGCGGGACAAGTCGGCCTTGATCAGCACAAGCGCTGGATCGACGCCCTGCTGGCGCAACTCGCGGCGCAGCCGTTCACCCTCCGCGCGCGCCGCCTCGATTTTCTGTCGATGATAAAAGTCCGCGTGCAATGCGGTGCATTTCATCAATGTATCTCTGCGAGCTTTCATGTGCGTTTGGAGATCGACCTCGAATGGGCAAGGCCGACTTCATTGACCGCCCACTGAACTATCTGCTCAAACGATTTTGAGAAGAGCTTTCGCGCAAAAGTTTTTCACATGGCGCGCTGCACGTTTGCAGGATGCGGGAGTCGCGACTGCGACCAATCAATTTTGGAATCGGACCATTCACCGATTCTGCCCGCTCCAACAATTCGCCGTATTAACTCCACGACAAGACCTGATCGCCCCCAGCGAAGAATTCTCAGCGAGGCGGGCGCGGAGGAAGTCAGTACCACGCTCAACAGCGCTGCGGAGATTTCGACGCCGAACACGACATCGGATTTCTCCGGGCCTCTGGTTTTGAATGCGCCCGCTTACGCTGCCATCGCTCTTGTGACCGCGACGCCACGCTTGTTACGGTCGCCGCATGGAACCAGCCGAGTGGGTCGATCTCAGCGACGATCAGTTGCTGGAGAAGCGGATTTCCCAACTCGGCCTGAAGCTGGAAGGAAGTCCGATCGAACCTCTGGTTCGCCAGCTTTACGACGAACTTTCCCAGAAGGGCCTCGTGTTCCATCCGCCTTGCCATGTCGGCGACGAATGGTTTGTGCCCGTCGGTATCCCGGCCATCTTCGTTCCCTTTTTTCTCGTTCACGAGCGGCTTCGGAAGCTCGAGCGCAAGATGATCCTGGAAGTGGAAGGCGAGACTCCGGAATGGTTCATGCGCCTGATGCGTCATGAAGCGGCGCATGCCTACGCGTACGCCTTTCAACTCTTTCGCAAAAAAAAGTGGCAGCAGTTGTTCGGGCTGACTTCCATCGAGGAGACGCCGCAGTTTTATCGGCCGCGCCCTTACAGCCGCTCGTATGTGATGCACCTCGATGATTGGTACGCGCAGAGTCATCCCGACGAAGACTTTGCGGAAACATTCGCGGTGTGGCTGACGCCGGGACTCGATTGGCGCGAGCGCTACCGAGGCTGGAAGGCATTGCAGAAACTGGAGTACGTCGATGAATTGATGCGATCCATCGCGGGCAAGCCGCCGCCGCATCAGCCGGACTATCGCGTGGCAGACCACGATTGCCTGAACGTAAAGCTCAAAACGCATTACGCGCGCAAGCGGAAGCTTTACGAAGACACGTATCCCGATTTCTACGACAACGATCTGAAACAACTCTTCGCCGCCGGACCTGAACTTGCCGACCGCATGAAGGCTTCGACTTACCTTCGCCAGCGACGCCGCCTGTTGATGGATTCCGTCTGCCAATGGACGAACGAAAAAAAATATCGGATCAATACGTTGCTCGCGCGGTTGATCGAGCGTTGTGACGAGCTGGATTTGCACATAAGGGTTGATGACGCACAACAAAACCTCCAGGTCTCGGCGTACATCACCACGCTGGTGATGAATTATTTGTTCACTGGAAAGTTCAAGCGCACCAAGTAGCACGTGAAAAAGAAGCTCAAGGTTCTTGCCCTGTTCGATGCCATCGCGCCCACCACGGTGGACCAGGACCTCAGCGCGGAACTGAAGACCGATGATTGGAAAACGGAAGCGCACGTTCTCGACGCCCTCCAACAACTCGGCCACACGACCGAGCACCTCGCCATCTTCGATGACCTCGATCTGCTCCGCCAAAAGCTCGAGAGCTTCAATCCCGACGTCATATTCAATCTTGCCGATCAGTTCAAAAACAACCGCGCCTTCGACCAGAACATCGTTTCGTTTCTCGAGATGCAGGGATTTCCATTCACCGGTTGCGGTTCAACCGGGCTGACGCTCTGCAAACACAAAGGCATCTCGAAAAAGATTCTCAGCTACCACCGAATTCACGTCCCAAACTTTGTGACTATCGCCCGCGGCAAACGCATCGCGCGGCCGCATCGGCTGAAATTCCCCATCCTCGTGAAGCCGTTGAAGGAAGAGGCATCCATCGGTATTTCGCAGGCGTCGTTCGTCGAGACCGACGAACAATTCAGGGAGCGCGTGCAGTTCATCCACGAGAAGATCGATGCAGACGCGATTGCCGAGGAATACATCGAAGGCCGGGAATTTTACGTGAGCACGCTCGGCAATCTCCGGCTCAATGTGTTCCCCATCCGCGAACTCGTTTTTAAAGAAGTGCCGCCGGACGAACCGAAGATCGCCACCTACCGCGCCAAGTGGGACGAGGAGTATCGGAAGCGCTGGGGATTGCAGAACCAGTTTCCAGAAGCGCTCGATACCGCGCTCGTCAGCAAGATCGAGCAGGTCTGCAAGCGCATCTATCGCTTGCTCACCATCGATGGCTACGCGCGCATCGACCTCCGTGTGACGGCGAGCAACGAGATTTATTTTATCGAGGCGAACCCGAACCCAATCCTCGCGCAGGACGAAGATTTTGCGCAATCAGCGCAAAAGGCCAATCTGCTCTACCCGCAACTCATCGATCGCATTCTTCGCAACGCGCTGAATACGGTGCGGAATTAACAGCCAGCGCTCTGAGCATTCATCCGCTGAATCAGTCCGGTCGTGGATTTACCGGGCACGAATGGGACGATTTCAATTCGGCCACCGCCTGCTTCCACAACACGCCGCTCTTCCTGGTCCAATGTGTCGAGCGTGTAATCGCCGCCTTTGACATACACGTCTGGTTGAGCGGCTTGCAGCAAACGCACCGCGCGAACCTCCTCAAAAATGCACACAGCATTGACGCATCTCAGCGCCACGAGAACGGCAGCCCGATCGGGCGCAGGATTGAGCGGCCGGTCAGCTCCTTTGAGCGTGCGCACCGAGGCGTCTCCGTTGACTCCGACCAGTAGAACATCGCCGAGCCGGCGAGCGCTCTGGAGGTAAGTCACGTGCCCGACGTGCAACAGGTCGAAACAGCCATTCGTCACGACGAGTTTCATGCCGGCGCGCCGGAGGGCGCCGCGCCATGCGGCGAGATCTTCCGATTCGAGCACCATTCCGACGTCGTTCATGCGGGTGATTTCGCCGAAGCGCTTGGTTTACGCAACAAACTTCCGGTCCGCCTTGTTATGGAACATGTCATGCGAAACTCATGCGAAACTTGGACAGAAGATAGCGCGAGATTGACGAGTTCCGTGCTGTTTCCAGCATTTTATGGCAGGCGAGCGCATGGCATTTCCGTTGCTAAGGTGGTGTTGCGGTCGGTTCAGGCAATACGCGAACGCACCTGTAATGGATTAACCCGCCTGAACCACAGTTCGCGCCGCGACTCAGAAAGAACAGAACCTATGCAACTCAAGAACAACCGCAAAGCGGGCTTCACCCTCGTAGAAATCATGATCGTTGTCGCTATCATCGGCCTCCTGGCTGCGATCGCGATCCCGAACTTCATCCGCGCTCGCCAATCGAGCCAGGTCAATGCCTGCATCAACAACCTCCGCCAGATCGAAGGCGCGAAGGCGACGTATGCGTTGGAGGCCAAGCTCCAGGGCACTTCCCCCGTGACGATGGCGAACATCGCAGGCACACCGACCTCCTACATCGCCACGACCCCGGAATGCCCCGCCGGCGGTAACTACACGGTGGCAACGGTTGACGCGAAGACGCTCTGCAACATCCCGCTCCACGTGCTGCCGTAATCCTCGCTTCAGTATTTCAAAAAGGGCTCGGAGCTTGTCTCCGGGCCTTTTCTTTTTCGCGGTTGTCATTCCAACCCCGTCTGCTACTTTTTGCGGGCTTCGGTTTTCAAATCAGAAACCATTGTCTATGCAAACAAACAAAACTCGCAGGACGGGCGGATTCACGCTCGTGGAAATCATGATCGTCGTGGCGATCATCGGCTTGCTGGCCGCAATCGCCATACCGAACTTCATTAAGGCACGCCAATCCAGCCAACGGGCTGCATGTGTGTCGAACCTCCGCACGATCGACGGTGCCAAGTCCACCTGGGCGCTGGAAGCAAAGAAGACGGGGGCTGATGTGCCTGCGGAAACCGACCTTTACGGCCCCACACTTTACGTGAAGGAGAAGCCATCCTGCCCCGCAGGCGGCACTTACACGATCAACGCCGTGGACGTGAAACCCACATGCAGCGTGGCCGACCACACATTCTAAACTCGGCAGTCTCCTGACTTTCAAACGCCCGGCACCGCGAGGTTCCGGGCGTTTCCATTCCTACAACTGCTCCACCGCCACCACGCGGATTATTTCCTCGAACGTTGTTTCTCCCTTAAGTGCCAGTTTTAATGCGTTCTGCCACATTGTTTCCATTCCCTGCTGCACCGCCACATCCTGAAGCGCGCGCGTGGGCAACTTCTGCAGCACCGCATCGCGGAAGATTTCATCCACCAGCAACAATTCCGTGACGGCTGTGCGACCCTGGAACCCGGTTTGCAGGCACTCGTTGCAACCCACGCCTCGCTTGAATACCGCAGTCGGCAAGGCGTCCGGCGGCACCATCTTCATCAGGCTCGGCTCCGGGTTGTAGGGCTGAGAGCAAAACGAACAATTCTTCCGAATCAACCGAATCCCCAGCACCCCGATGATGCTCGACGCCAGCAGGAACGGCTCGATCTCCATGTTGATCAACCGCGCGAATACCCCCACCGCAATCCCCGAGTGAATCGTGCTGATGACCAAATGCCCCGTCAGTCCCGCCTGCACCGCGATGCTCGCCGTCTCCGGGTCGCGAATCTCGCCGACCATGATTACTTGCGGGTCTTGTCGCATGAGAGACCGCAGCGCTTTGGGATAAGTGAAATCCTGCGCCGGATTAATCTGCGCTTGGCTGATCATCGGCAGGTTGAACTCCACGGGGTCTTCGACCGTAGCGATGCTCATGCTCACCCCCGAGCGCTGCACAATGTGGTAAAGCGCGGAATAGATCGCCGTCGTCTTTCCCGAACCCGTCGGGCCCGTGAGCAGGAATAATCCACTGGGCCGCGCCAGCACCTTCCGCAAATGCGTCAACGTCTCCTCATCAAATCCCAATGCCGGCAACTCGAAGCTGCGATTGCTCGGGTCAAACAAACGCACCACGATTTTCTCGCCACGCACTGTCGGGAAAACCGAGATGCGCAACTCGACCCCGCCAAGTTCTGGGCCAGCCGATGCATGACCTTCCTGCGGTAATCCACTTTGATAACTGACGAGGTTTGCCATCACCTTGAAGCGTCCCGAAATCTTCTCCATCAACTCCAACGGAAGATGCACCAACTCCGTCAGCACGCCGCTCAGCCGGATGCGCACCGCCAGCGTGCTCTCCCACGGCTCGATGTGGATGTCGCTCGCGCCGGCCTTGATCGAATCGTAGAGGAGATAATTCACCAGCAATCCGATCTCGATGCCTTGCTCAGCGGATTCGGATTGGAGGTAGGCGATGGTTTGGCTCATGGGCGGCAAGTTGAACGGTGGAAGCTGGAAGTTGAAAGGTGAAATTCCACTACTGCATCATAAGCAGACGGATCCGCCACGAAGGCACGAAGGCACGAAGAGGTGGAAGTTTGTTTCTTCGCTTAGCGGCTTCGTGCCTTTGTGGTGAACATCCCGTTAAAGTTCCATCGAGAATTCCCTCCCGCTGGAATTGAAGTTGGGGATCGAGCATTGAAGATTGAACATTGCTTGGCCTTCGCTAGCTTCACGCGCCATGAGGATGAAGCACGTTTTGGGGTTGTTCCTGTTTGTTTTCACCGTCACCGCCTTCGCCGCGGAGCGCCGGCCCACCAATGCCATTGAAATTCCTTTCACCAAATACGTCCTCAGCAACGGCCTGACCCTCATCGTCCACCAGGATCACAAGGCGCCGATCGTCGCGGTGAATGTCTGGTATCACGTGGGCTCCAAGAACGAGAAGCCGGGCAAGACCGGCTTCGCGCATTTGTTCGAGCACCTCATGTTCAATGGCAGCGAGAACTTCGACGACGATTACTTCAAGGCGATGGAAAAGGTCGGCGCCACGGATCTTAACGGTACCACCAGCGAGGATCGCACGAACTACTTCGAGAACGCGCCCAAGGATGCGTTGGAGCTCTTGCTCTGGATGGAGTCGGATCGCATGGGGCATCTGCTTGGCGCGATCACGCAGGCAAAGTTGGACGAGCAGCGGGGAGTGGTGCAGAACGAAAAGCGGCAGGGAGAGAACCAGCCCTACGGCCTCGCGCACGAGTTGATCGTGAAGAACACGTGGCCGGCGAATCATCCTTACTCCTGGACGGTGATTGGCTCGATGGAAGATCTGAACGCGGCGTCGCTTGGTGACGTGAAGGAGTGGTTCAAGGCGTATTACGGCGCGGCGAACGCGGTATTGACCATCGCCGGTGATGTAAAGCGCGAAGAAGTGTTGGCCAAGGTGGAAAAATACTTCGGCTGGATCCCGAGCGGCGGGCCGGTGGCCAAGCACGAGGCGTGGCCAGCGAAGCGGACGGGCGTGCAGCGTCAACGCGCGGAAGATCGAGTGCCACAGGCGCGCATCTATAAAATTTGGAACATCCCGCAATACGGCACGCGCGAGGCAAACATGTTGAACCTCGTGAGCGATGTGCTGGCGCAAGGCAAAAGTTCGCGCCTTTACAAACGCCTCGTCTATCAGGATCAGATCGCGACCGACGCACAGGCTTACGTGGACCTGAACGAGATTGGTGGACAGTTCACGATGGTCGCCACGGCGCGACCCGGGGAGTCGTTGGAGAAAGTCGAGAAGGCGCTGGATGAAGAGCTCGTGCGCTTCATCGCCGAAGGTCCGACGAAGGATGAGATGGAACGCGCGAAGACGCAGTTCGAAGCGGGCTTCATTCGCGGCATCGAACGCATCGGCGGGTTCGGCGGCAAGTCAGACATCCTCGCGCACAACTACGTGTTCACCGGCCAGCCCGACTATTACAAGGTTCAGCTTGAGGAGACGCGCACCGCCACCGCCAGTGAGCTTCAGCGTGTGGCGAAACAATGGCTGAGCGATGGCGTGTATGTGTTGGAGATTCACCCGTTCCCGACCTACACCGCGGCCGGCGCGGATGTGGATCGCAAGAAGGTACCCTTTCCCGAACTCAACCCGGAGGTGAAGTTCCCCACGATCCAGCGCACGCAACTCGCGAATGGTTTGAAGATCGTCTTCGCCGAGCGCCACGCCGTTCCCACCGTGCAGATGGATCTGATGATTGATGCCGGTTACGCCGCCGATCAACTCGCCTCGCCCGGCACCGCCAAGCTCGCCATGGGCATGCTCGACGAAGGCACGAAGAAACGCGACTCGCTTGAGATCAGCGATGATCTCGCGCGCATCGGCGCGCATGTCGGCGCGAGTTCTGACTTGGACATTTGCCACGTCTCCCTGAACGCCTTGAAGAGCAAGCTGGACGAATCGCTGGAGATCTTCGCGGACGTGGCACTGAACCCGTCGTTCCCGGAAGAGGATTTCAAACGCTTGCAGAAGCAGACGCTCGCAGGCATCCAGCGCGAGCGCGTCGAGCCGACAACGATGGCGCTGCGTGTCGTGCCCGGACTGCTTTACGGCAAAGATCACGCGTACGGGAATCCATTCACCGGCTCAGGCACGACAGAGAGCGTGACGAAACTGACGACATCGGAGTTGCGGAAGTTTTACGAATCATTCTTCAAACCGAACAACGCGGTGCTCGTGATCGTGGGTGACACGACTCTCGCCGAGATCACGCCGAAGCTGGAGCGACTCTTCAAGGCCTGGCAGCGAGGCGAAGTGCCGAAGAAGAACATCGCGCGGCGCGACCAGTCCGCAGCGACGCCGGGCGTGTACTTGATCGATCGCCCCGGCTCCATTCAGTCGAGCATTTTTGCCGCGGAACTCGCGCCGCCGAAGAACAACCCGGAGGAAATCGCCATCGAGACAATGAACATCATGCTCGGTGGCACCTTCACTTCGCGCCTGAACATGAACCTGCGCGAGGACAAGCATTGGAGCTACGGCGTGCGCTCGATGATCGCTGGAGCGAAGGCACAGCGGCCGTTCCTCACCGTGGCGCCAGTGCAGACTGACAAGACGAAGGAGTCGCTCGTCGAGATCATG
>DATHEW010000899.1:0-6160 GCA_035318425.1 Candidatus Acidiferrum sp.
TTGCCGGGAGATTTCACGCGCATCATCAAACTCATCGAGAGCGGCGAGATCGACACGCAGCCATGGATCACGCATCTGGCGGCGTTCGATGAAATGATCGACGCGTTTCCGAGCTGGACGTTGCCGGAGACGGGGGTGATCAAGGCGATGGTGACGGTCCCATGAGTATGCGCATCGATTCCCATCAGCATTTTTGGCGCTACTCGGAAGCGGAGTATCCGTGGATTCGCAAAGGCACGCCGCTCGAACGAGATTGGCTGCCGCGTGATTTGGAAGCAATTGCGAGCAGCGTCGGAGTGAACGGAGCGATCGCTGTGCAGGCGCGTCAGAGTGTTGAAGAAACACGCTGGCTGCTACAACTCGCGGCTGAGTCACCGTTCATCAAAGGAGTGGTGGGCTGGGTGGATTTGCAGTCCGACCAAGTGGAACAACAGCTCGCCGAGTTTTCGACGAACAAAAAATTCGTCGGCGTTCGCCACGTGGTTCAGGACGAGCCGGACTCGCAGTTCATGCTAAAGCCGGAGTTCTTGCGCGGCATCGGAAAGCTGAAGCAGTTCGAACTCGCGTATGATTTCCTGCTGTACCCCAAGCAGCTTCCGGCGGCGATTCAGGTTGCGGCCAAATTCCCGGAGCAGCGCTTCGTGCTCGATCACGTTGCGAAGCCGCTCATTCGCGCGGGCATGTTGAAGCCTTGGCGCGACGACCTGAAAGAACTGGCGCGCAATCCCAACGTGTTCTGCAAAATCTCCGGTCTTGTCGCCGAAGCCAGACATGACGCATGGAGCAAAGACGACTTCCGTCCATATCTCGACATCGTGATCCAACATTTCGGCGAAGAGCGCGTAATGTTCGGCTCGGATTGGCCGGTGTGCCTGCTTGCGGCAAGCTACGCGCAGGTGCATCAACTCGTGGCCGACTACTTCAGCCAATTCTCGCAGGAGACGCAGCTGAAGTTTTTTGGGCAGACGGCGGCGAGCTTTTATCTTTTGCCGGATTGATGCGCCGGACCGCGGCTGTGTCGCAGACCAACCGCAGCACGTCAGCAATTTGATCCGCATCGGAATCTCCAAACCGCTGCGGCTGGTCTGGGACACAGCCGCGATCCGATTTAGCGGTCAGCATTCCATGCACGCGTGTCATAGCGATGGCGAGCGAGATCTTCGATTTCGGCGAAGGGCGGATTCAGCAGCGGCTCGTCCACATTCCACGCAGACGTGAGCGCCAACTTCAGTTCCTCTGTGGTCACGCGCACGTTGGCGAGAAACGCGCCGTGCTCCCGGGCTGCGCGGTAGTCGGGCTGCTTCGACGGAGTCTTCAGCAATTCCGAAACGAGCGTCAGGTCAAAGGCGTGAAGAATTGTTCCATGGAAAAGGATCGCGTTCCGCCGACGCCGCTGCGCGTTGCCGGAAAATTTCATCAGGTGCGATTCGTCGTGAAATGCGAGATCGGTGCAGCCTTCCACGGACATGGACTTGCCCATCAGCGCTTCAAGAGCGGCGCGATTGCGCTCCATGACGAAGCGATTCGTTCCCGTAACTGTCGCGAATTCATCGCCTTCGTCCGCGCGCAAGGTGACTGCGTAGTTCAAACATCCTGGCCCTTGCACCACGGTTCCGCCGCCGGAGCATCGCCGCAGAATTGGCACTCCGCGCGCGGCGCAGGCGGGCACATTGACTTCCGCCGCAATCCTGTTCCCGTAACCCACGACGACAAACGGCACCGGCGATTCCCAGAACCGCAGCACTTCGGTTCCGTGCTGTTCGCACAGGTCCAGCAGCGCTTCATCGGCAGCGAGATTGGCCGCAGGGGTCGCGAAGGTGCTGTCGAATGATTTCATCACTTGGTTTTAAGGAAACGCTCGTTTAGGTTCTCGCGCCTGTGTCTGACAACGTCAAACTTGAGAAGAAATCGATGAACCGCCTCCCCGCGCACTCGATCAACGAGACCGGTGCCGGCAAGCGTTTGGAGCAGTTACGTGACCTGCCGCGCGGCCAGCGGCATTACTTGGATTCGCTGGAAGACGTGCTCGCTTACGTGTTGCGGACGCAAGGTGAAGAACAAGCGCCGCTCTTCCTGGAGAACCTTGTCGATAAACTGCGCCGCTCTGGCTTGAAGGTGCCCGGCCCGGTCAGCACGCCTTACATCAACACCATTCCCGCGGAGATGGAGCCGGCTTATCCGGGCGATCGCGACATCGAGCGCCGGATCAAAAGCATCATTCGCTGGAACGCGATGGCGATGGTGGTGAATGCGAATCACAACCACGACGGCATCGGCGGACACATTTCCAGCTTTGCGTCGAGCGCAACTCTGTATGAGGTCGCTTACAATCATTTCTTCCGCGGCGGCGATGACTTGCAGTCAGGCGACCTCGTGTTCTTTCAAGGTCATGCGACGCCGGGCAATTACGCGCGCGCCTTTCTGGAAGGCCGGCTGACCAAGGAACATTTGCAGAATTTCCGTCAGGAACTCGCGCCCGGTGGCGGGCTTTCAAGCTATCCGCATCCGTATTGCATGCCGAATTTCTGGCAGTTCCCGACGGTGTCGATGGGCCTCGGACCGATCGTTTCGATTTATTACGCGCGCTTTCTCCGATACCTGCAGGCGCGTGGATTTCTGACGCAGGAACATGAGCCGAAGGTCTGGACGTTCGTGGGAGACGGCGAGAGCGACGAACCGGAATCATTGGGCGCACTGACGCTCGCGTCGCGCGAGAATCTCGACAACCTGATTTGGGTCGTGAACTGCAACCTACAGCGCCTCGACGGCCCAGTACGCGGGAACGGCAAAATCATCCAGGAACTCGAAGGCGCGTTTCGCGGCGCAGGTTGGAATGTCATCAAGCTGATCTGGGGCGGCGATTGGGACGAGCTTTTCGCTCAGGACCACGACGGTCTGTTGCTCAAGCGGATGGAAGAATGCGTGGACGGCGATTTCCAAAAGTATTCCGTCGAAGGTGGCTCGTACATTCGTAAACATTTCTTCGGCAAGTATCCCGAGTTGTTGCGTCGGGTGAATCATTTCAGCGATGAGCAGCTCCGCAAGATGCTTCGCGGCGGCCACGATCCGAAGAAAGTTTACGCCGCCTACAAAGCCGCCACCGCGCACAAGGGCCAGCCCACCGTCATTCTCGCGAAGACAGTAAAGGGTTACGGGCTGGGCGAAGCCGGCGAAGGTCGCAACATCTCGCATCAGCAAAAGAAGATGAACGAGAAGGAGTTGCGCGAATTTCGCGCGCGCTTCAACATCCCGATCAGCGACGAAGAGATCGCGACCTATCCGTTCTACAAGCCCGCCGATGACAGCGCTGAGATCAAGTATCTCCTGGACCGGCGCCGCAAGCTCGGCGGCTTTCTGCCCAAACGCGAAGTCAAAGCGCCGAAGCTGGAAGTGCCCAGCGTGGATTCGTTTGGCGCGGCGGTGTTGAAAGGATCGGGAGAGCGTGCGGTTTCCACCACGGGAGCATTCGTCGATCTGCTGAGAAAGCTGCTGCGCGATGAAAAGGTGGGACGGAATATCGTTCCGATCATTCCCGACGAAGCACGCACGTTCGGCATCGATACGATGTTCAAGGAGTTCGGCATCTACTCATCCAAGGGGCAGGTTTACGAACCGGTCGATACGAAAACGATCGCACCTTACGTCGAAGCGAAGGACGGACAGATTCTCGAAGAAGGCATCACGGAAGCCGGTTCCATGTCGTCGTTCGTCGCGGCGGGCACGTCGTATTCGAACGTCGGCGTGAACATGATTCCGTTCTTCATCTACTACTCGATGTTCGGCTTCCAGCGCATCGGCGACCTGATCTGGCTGGCCGGTGACATCAAGGCGAAAGGTTTTCTACTCGGTGCAACTTATGGGCGCACCACGTTGAACGGCGAAGGATTGCAGCATCAAGACGGTCATAGCTTGCTCGTCGCGGGCACGGTGCCGACGCTCTATGCGTACGATCCTGCATTCGGCTATGAAGTCGCGACGATCGTGGCCGATGGGATGAAGCGGATGTATGCCGACGGCGAGGAAGTCTTCTACTATATCACGCTCTACAATGAAAATTATCCGCAGCCACCCATGCCGGAAGGCGTCAGCGACGGCATCCTGAAGGGCCTTTACAAATATCAGGCAGGACCCGAGGGCAAGAAGCACAAAGCCCAAATCCTCGGCAGCGGACCGATTATCCGATCGGCTTTGCGGGCGCAGGAAATTCTCGCGGAACGTTACGACGTTTCGGCGGATGTGTGGAGCGCGACGAGCTACAAGCGACTCCGCGCGGATGCGATCAACACTCGTCGCTGGAACATGCTTCATCCCACCGAGCCGGTGAAGGAATCGTACGTCGAGGCGATCCTGGCGAAGGAGCAGGGACCGTTCATCGCAGTGTCAGACAACATTCGCGCCGTGCCCGAGCAAATCGCACCGTGGATTCCCGGCGGATTGTTCGCGCTCGGCACCGATGGATTTGGTCGCAGCGAAACACGTCCGGCGTTGCGTCGCTACTTCGAGGTGGATGCGGAATCAGTTGTGATCGCGACGCTCTACTCGCTCGCTGAGAAGGGCCAGGTCGGGCGTGATGTGGTGGCGCGCGCGATCAAGGATTTCAATTACGATCCCGAGAAGATGCATCCGGCGTTCATTTGATTTATTTGCCATAATGTCACGAGCGCCGCGCTGATCAGCGCGGCGTTTTTATTTCGACGAGAGACCGCCGCACGCCGGCGAACGTCAGTTCAGCAACGCCACTTCGCTTTCGCCTTCACGCGCTTTCTCCAGCAACGGCGTAGGCAAGCTCTTGCTCGCCTTGGCTCCGAGACTCTTCAGGTCTTCGGCCTGTCTCACGAGGTTGCCTTTGCCCTGGTGCAGCTTCTTGATCGCTTCGTCGTACGTGCGCTGACTGACGCCGATCGATTTGCCGAGATCGTCCAGGTCGGCGACGAAACCCACGAACTTGTCGTAGAGCGCGCCTCCGCGTCGCGCGATCTCCGCCGCATTTTCCTGTTGCGCCGCCAGGCGCCAAACGTGCGCCACAGTTCGCAACGTCGCGAGCAACGTCGAGTTCGTGATGAGCACCACGTTCTTGTCCAGCGCCTCGGCGAAGAGGTCCGGTTCATGCGCCACCGCCGCGAAGAACGCCGACTCGAGCGGGATGTACATCAGCACAAAGTCCGGCGCGTTAATGCCGTACAAATCCTGGTAACGCTTGCCCGCGAGATCCTTCACGTGTTTGCGAATGGACTCGATGTGCTTGTCCAGGTGCAACGCGCGCACGGCATCATCCGCGCCATTGATGTGCGCCTCGTAATTCGTCAGCGACACCTTCGAATCGATGATCAGGTACGACGTGCTCGCAGTGCCGGCTGCCCGGTCATTCGGCACTTTGACGATGACGTCGAGAAAGCGCCGTTGCTCCGCTTCCAAATCCGTCGCCGCGTGCTGCCGTTCGTAGTGAACCCCGAGTTGCAAGCCGGACTTCTCGAGAATTTGTTCGAGGCGATGCTCGCCCCAATTGCCAAGCACCTTCACATCACCCTTCAGCGCACGAGCCAGGTTCGCCGCTTCGTTGCCGATGCGCGAAATCTGGTCTTTGAGCACAGCGTTTTGAGTCGCGCTGTCCTTGTAAGCTTCTTCAAGACGCGACCTGAAGTCCTTCAGGTTCTCACGCAACGGACTGAGAATCTTGTCGAGACTTTCACTGCTCTGTTGCTTGAAATACTCGGCGTTCTTCACCATGAGACCATTGGAGATCGCCTCGAACTCTTTGCGAAACGTCTCGTGAACTTTCTGCACCTCCGCGCGCTCCGTCGTGAGCCGCTCGTTCAAAAACGTGACTTTCGCGTCGAGATCGCTGCAGGCTTTCTCGGCGACAATTCGTTGTTCGCGCAACGTCGCGGCGGTCGTCTCGTATTGCTTTGCAGCTTCGCGAAATTCCGCCAGAGATTTCTCGATCTCGCCGCAACGGGCTTTCACTCCTGCATGTGCGCTCTGTTCATGGGCAAGCTGGGCGCGAACTCCCGTGAGTTGACTCTCCGCTGCCGTCTGCGACTCGCGCGCCGTCGCGAGCGCTTTCTCATGCTCGATCTTCTGGTCGCACGCGGATTTATCGAGCGCCTGCTGTGTCGCATGGGCGGCCGCGAGCAGCGATTTGGTGGCGGCAAAATCGGCT
>DATHEW010000900.1:0-4842 GCA_035318425.1 Candidatus Acidiferrum sp.
TGCGGCCTTCGACGTTCGACTCTCGAGGTTCGACGACATCATTCCTCGTCCTTCAAGTACTCCGTTTCCAGTTTCGACACCAGTTCCTGCGCGAAGTTGTCCAACTCCACCGTTATCACGCGCAAATTGTGAACCAGCCAGTTATAGCCGAACATTGATGGGATCGCGACCAGCAGTCCGGCCACGGTCGTGATTAACGCCGCCGCGACGCCCGGCGCCATTGTTGCGAGATCCGCCCTGCCCAGCATAGCCACGTAGCTGAACGCGCTCATGACACCCCAAACCGTCCCGAGCAATCCAAGAAACGGGGCGCCGCTCACCGCCAGCGCCAGCATGATGAGACCTGATTCCAATCGAATGGCCTGCGAGGCCACCGCGCCTTCGAGGTTGCGCTTGATGTGTTCCATGGACTTGATCGATAGCAATTGCTTGCGACCGCCATCGGGAAGTTTCAGGCGCGTGTCCACTTCCTTGCAGCCTTCCTGGTAAACCACGAAGAGCGGGCAATCATCCACGTTCACCCGCCGATCGAAAATTTCGAGCACGCCTTTTTGTTTGCGGAATTCGCCATCGAACAGGCGGTTCAATTTTTTGGCCCTCCGCATCTGCACGGCCTTGGCAACCATGATGGACCAGGAGAAAATCGAAAACACCACCAGCAGGACGATGATGATCTTTGCCTCCACGGTGGACCTGTCCCAAAGGTAGGACAGTTCCGCCTCCGTGGGCTTGGGTGCAGCAGCAGCTAGTAAATACAGCACGTTCATCGTCTCACGACATCAGACCACACTTCTTCCGTAGTTTGAAACCACTTACTTGGTCGTGAGGAACCGAACGTACGCCAAGCATCAGGCTTGTTGCGGGATAAGAGAGCAGATGCAGCGGGAGACTTCAAAAAATATTTTCTGAAACTTTCGACAGGTTATTCGCCAACTCGGGTCGCTGCACAATGCGACGGACTCATTCTTGTTCCTTTGCGCTGCGCCACTATCCTCGCGCCATGCGATGGTGTTCCTGGCTCATCACAGTCACGGCCTTCCAGCTTGTGACAGCCGTTTGCGGGCGAGAGCAAACGTTCCGTGCGCCAGATCAGGCAGGACCTTCAGATCATGCTCAAGCCACGGAGGGTTTTCATATCCGACGGGGCACGCTCGTGGTGGCGATCATGGAGACAAACCAAATTGTCATTGCGATCGATAGCCGGGTCACCGCGAACCGACCCAGTCAAACCAACTCGACCGAGGACGCCGTTGAGAAAGTCATTCCGCTTTCGCAGCACGTCGCTTTTTTTTCCACCGGCATCGGCGGCTTCGCAACGCGTGACTCCACCAATACGTTGGCGCACATGGCCAAGGCTCTCGCCGCCGACTGGAAGAATGACAATCGCCCGGTTGAACTCGATGGCATGGCCCAGGATTTCAAAGCACGAGTTGGAAAGGAATTGTCTCGGCTCACCATCGCCGACATTGGTTTTCTTCATCGTATTGCCACGAAGGACGGAGGGTCGAATGTGTTTCAAGCTGTCTTCGCCGGGCGGGATTCAGACGCGGCGTTCCGGATGTTCCAGGTTACCTGCCACGCGATCGTGGAAACCAACGGCGGAAAGATGGACGCCCATTTGTCTTTTGATGTGACTGAACGAAAACGAATCGGGAAGCAGTGGATCCTGTTTTTCGGCGTCACGAAAGTTTTCGGGCATGGCATGAGCGATCCAACGGCTCCTCTCGCGCCGTTCATGAAACAATTGCGCACGTCTCATGCGCTGCTCGCCGAACCTGTTGCCGCGTCACTTGCCGCCGCAGGTCTTCGTGAACTTGGCGACGCTCCGGAGAGTCCGGTGGGTTACCCGATTTTCGTTTACGCGCTCGATGGGGTTGGTTTCCGCCTGACCCGCAAAGTGAACAAGGGACAGCCGGTGACGTTTGACCCGCGCGATCAGGGCAAGTGACGAAGCGGGGATCGCGGCTCGGCGAAAAACCGGCAGGGCCGGAAGAATTTTATTGGCGGCGCAAATAAAATTATTTGAACTGTCCGTGCCCATGACTCTTCGAGTTGCCACGCCATCGTAGCAAGAGCACCGCCTCCGAATTTCGGATGCTGAACACCGGCCACCGTCTCGAACGGCCCGGCACTATCAGAAGACTGTAAATGCTCCACTCGCCTGTTCGTCTTACACGGCGCTCCGCAGCCGCGCTCGCAACGCTGTACCTGTGTTGCGCGACCATCGTGTCCGCCGCGCTTCCGGCGCGCGTAGCGAACACAACACTTAAGATGCCCAGTGAGTTCCCGATCGTGGGATACGGCATCACCAATGCGTTCCCACTTTTGCCTTTCAATGCCCCATGCGTCATCACGTCACCACCCGGTGAGACCAATCGTTTGTTCATCGCTGAGAAGGCGGGACGCATATTCGTCATCACGAATCTCGCGAATCCCACCATGACATTGTTCCTGGATGCGACCCCGGACCTGATCGCAACGGCGGAAGCAGGCTTGCTCGGCATGGTGTTTCACCCCGGTTATTCAACGAACGGTTACTTCTATATTTACCGCACGATTCGCACCACCTTGGATGGCACCCTGACTGGCGTTTACGACGAATTGGCGCGTTTCAACGCCAACCCAGAGAACCCAAATTCAGCGCTATGGAATTCCAAGCTGCGGCTCATTGCCCAGTACGATAACGATGCTGAGGCGCACAACGGCGGCGATCTGCAATTCGGGCCGGATGGTTATCTCTACGTCTCTGTCGGCGACACCGGTCCAAGTCCATCAGATCCCTCAAATCCCCCCGGAGCCTCTCAATGGATTGACCGGCATTTCTTCGGAACGATTCTGCGCATCGATGTCGATGAACGACCCGGCAATCTGGCGCCGAATCCATACCCGGCCGGTTTCGTCGGCAACTTTCGCATTCCGGCCGACAACCCTTTTATCGGCGCCACCAAGCATCAGGGCGCTTCAGTGAACCCAGCAAAAGTCCGGACCGAGCTCTACGCCATTGGTTTGCGCAATCCCTGGCGAATACGTTTCGACGGCGATCTCCTTTATTGCGCCGACGTCGGCGGCGGATTGGCGGAAGAGATCGACCTTATCCAGCGGGGAAGCAATTACGGCTGGCCATTCATCGAAGCTGATCTTTACCTGAATCACAACGTGCCGTCCGGCTTCTCTCCGAGCGCGCCACTTCACTCGTACAAGCACGGCTCGTCGCACCTTGACCAGGGCCGGTGCATCGTCGGTGGCCTTGTTTATCGCGGGACAAACATTCCTGCTCTGCGCGGCGCGTATGTCTTCGGTGATTTCATCAGCGGACGCATTTGGGGACTGCGCCACTCCAACAACGTGGTCACGTCGCTCGAAAGCCTCGCCAATCTCCAAGGCGTCACAACCTTCGGCGTCGATCCATCCAACGGTGACATCCTGATGGGCTGTTACGATGGAGGCGTCTGGCGTCTCGTGTATGCACCACCCGAATCTGTGCCGCACCCGCGGACCCTCGCCGACACTGGTGCCTTCTCTGACATTGCATCGCTCACGCCGCACCCAGGCATTGTTCCGTACGAGGTTGCGCTGCCGTTCTGGTCCGACAACGCAATCAAATCGCGATGGTTTTCCGTGCCGGATCCAACAAACAAGATCACGGTCTCCGAGCACGGGAACTGGATGTTCCCTTCAGGCTCCGTGTGGATTAAACATTTCGAACTCGATCTGACCAATGGAGTACCGACCTCACGACGACGTCTGGAAACGCGGTTCCTCATCAAGAACGATCGTGGGATGTACGGTCTGACGTACCGCTGGGGCACATCGCGCACCAATGCATGGCTCGTGCCTGAAGGTGGAATGGAGGAAACCTTCAACATCCGCAGCGGAAACAGCGTGCGCGAGCAGCGATGGGTTTATCCGAGCCGTAGCGACTGCCTGCGATGCCACAACCCCGGTGCGGGCTACGTGCTTGGATTCAACACGCCGCAAATGAATTGCTCGGTGCTTTCGGACGGCATCGGGGCACCCGCGAACCAAATCGACCTGCTCCACAACGCAGGTTATCTGGACGGCGCCGCGACGAACTCGCCCGCCCTTCCACTGCTGTCTGCTTTTACGAACGCGAGCGTGCCGATTCAAGACCGCTTTCGCTCTTATTTACAGGCGAACTGCGTATCGTGCCATTTCCTTGGAGGGCCGTCAGGAATGCACTGGGATGCTCGGATTACGACGCGCATGAGCGAAGCCGGAATCGTGAATGCAACCTCGTTAAGCAGCCCCGGCGGACAGATCATCAAGTCGAGGGATCCGGCTTACTCGGTTTTACTGTGGCGCATCTCCAGTGATCATGGGCGCATGCCCCCCATTGCAGCCACGGTGTTGGACACCAATGCGATTGCGCTCGTGACCGAATACATCGCAGGCATTCCGGCAGAGCCATGGACTTCAGCGGACATCGGCAATGTCTCAGCCGATGGGAGCGCCAGCATTTTGGACGGCAGTTATCGGATCAACTCTGCCGGTGGCAAGAGCTCGGCGACCGAAGATGCCATCCACTTTCTGTCGCAGAAATTTTCCGGCAACGGCCACATCGTGGCGCGGGTAAAATCGACGCCGAATCAAGGCACCGGTGGTCTCATGATTCGCGCTTCATCTTTGCCCGATGCCGCATGCGCAATGTTGGTTGCAGAAGCGGGAACGCTACAGTTTCAAAGTCGATCGACGGCGAGCGAACAAATCATCGTTACAACCTCGAATGCCCCGGCTGTCCATTGGCATCGCCTGGTGCGCGATGGTCAGATGGTCCGCGCTTACACGTCCCCGGATCGCCTGGGCTGGACGCTGGTGGATGAA
>DATHEW010000901.1:0-6713 GCA_035318425.1 Candidatus Acidiferrum sp.
TTCCCGAGCGTCTTGATGATGCGCCATCCTCCCGCCGCCGTGCCCGCCGCCATCGTGACAGCACAGGCGACTTTGACCCAGGTAGGAATGTCGAATTTTGGCGTGTGCAGGAACGCGAGCCAGTGAGGCAACTGATCGAAAGCGTTCGTCTTTGTCGTAGCCGTGAACAGCGTGAGTGCGATGATGCCCATCGTTTTCTGTGCATCATTTGTTCCGTGACTGAAGCTCATCCACGCGGCGCTGAGCAGTTGGGCTTTGCCAAAGAACACGTTTACGGTGTGGGGCTTCCATGAACGAAGGATCAACAGCAGGATACCCATGACCAGGAATCCAACAAGTAATCCGACGATGGGCGCGGCGATCATCGGAACGATCACCTTGGGAATCATACCAGTCTTCCAGTTGATCACGGCGATGTTGTTCTGCGCGGATGCGATCGCAGCGCCACAAAGCCCGCCGACGAGCGCGTGGCTTGAGCTGGAGGGGATGCCAAACCACCACGTGAGCAGATTCCACACGATTGCGCCCAGCAAAGCGCACATGATCGTGGTGAGCGTGATCAACTGAGTATCCACAAGTCCCGAGCCGATGGTCTTGGCCACCGCGGTTCCAGAGAGCGCCCCGATCAGGTTGAAGACCGTGGAGAGCACAATCGCCTGTCTCGGGGTGAGCACCTTAGTCGAAACGGAGGTCGCGATTGCGTTCGCCGTGTCATGGAAGCCGTTGATGTACTCGAAGATCAATGCCACCAGGATCACACTGAGAATGAGCGTCATGCGTCAGGAGTGTTTGAGGACGATCTGGAACACGGAATTTCCACAGTCGCGGCAGCGATCGAATATCTTTTCGAGAAGCTCGAAAAGATCCTTCAGGAACACGGTGCGGAGAGGGTCTTGATCCGTTTCATAGATGCCACGCAAGGCATCGAGCATCAGCTTGTCGCCTTCGCCTTCGATCCTTTGAAGTGTGGTGTTGTGTCGCTTGATTTCGTGCAGGTCCAGACCGGAGCGCAGTTCCTTGACCATGATCAGGATCGAATCCGTCGCTTCGGTCAACATCTCAGCGTGTCGCGTAAAATCAATGCCCCTGGCAAAATGCGGGGCGAGGAGAAGACGTTCGCCGAACTTCTCAACCGTCTTCGGGATTTTGTAGAGCGTGTTCGCGAGCGATTCTATGTCCTCGCGCTCCAGTGGCGTCACGAAGGTCGTGCATAGATGCTCGCTGATCTCGCGCGTGATCATCTTGTCTTTCCGGCGCTTCTCCACGAAGTCATTGAGTGAGAGCACGTGATCGGGAGACTTAAGATAGGGGATCAGCAGTTGCACGCTGCCGCGCGCTTCTTCGGCGGAACTTTCCAGCAAATCAAAGAATTTGTCGTCGCGGCTTAACAACTTTTGCAGTGAGAACATGCCGTAGTGTCGCCTGACACCTTACGGCCAAGCACGTTGTTTGTTGTGAAACGTCGGTGTCGGCTATGTTACGGACGTGTGACGACGCCACTGCTCTGGGTAAGCGCACTGAAGTAACCCTGCTTTCGCGGCCCAGCTTCTGACTGACAATCAACTGAGCATGACGTAAGACATTTCAAATGGCGACGCGGCAGAAATGCATTCCGATGTTGAAGGCGCTGGCGGATGAGACTCGCTGGCGCATTGTCCGCGAGTTGCTTGCCGCACCCGCCACGGTGAATGGAATCACGGATCGCATCGGGGTATCCCAGTACAACGTGTCACGGCACCTGACGATTCTTGAGAGCGCCGGCATCGTGGAAAAGAAACGGGATGGCAAACATGTCATCTGCCAGGTCACGCCCGCTTTTCGCCAGCAACTGAGCCGAGATAAGAACATCCTTGATCTGGGCTGTTGCACGTTTCGCTTTGATGAACCGCCGTCTTGAAGGTGCGCTCAATACCTCACTCAGGATTTATCTTGCCACAGTTGAGCCGTCGTATGCACAGTCGCGCATACGTTTTCACAAAAACTTTCAACCGCGAAAAACATGGCCAAGGCAAAATCATCAGGAAAGAAATCCCAGGCACGTTACATCATGATTGGCGGATTTCTGGGCGCGGGCAAGACGACCGCCGTCGGCAAACTCGCGCACAAGCTAACCAAGGCTGGGTTCCGCGTGGGACTCATCACCAATGATCAAGGACGCAATCTTGTTGATACTGCGATGCTGCGGTCGCAGGGATTCGCGACCGAGGAGATTCCCGGCGGCTGTTTTTGCTGCCGCTTCAATTCATTGGTGGACGCCGCGGAGCGATTGACCGCGACCAGCCGTCCCGACGTTTTCATCGCGGAGCCAGTGGGAAGTTGCACTGATCTTGCCGCCACGGTCACGTATCCGTTGCGCCGCATGTACCAGGACGACTTCACGGTCGCGCCGATTAGCGTGTTGGTGGACCCGATCCGCGCGCAACGGGTGTTCGGCCTGGCGACTGGTGGCAGTTTTTCCGAGAAGGTTCTCTACATTTACGAGAAGCAGATCGAGGAGGCGGACATCGTGATCATCAGCAAGAGCGACCTGCTGACTGATGCGCAGATCAGCACATTGCGCGGGGCGATCACTGAGAAGTATCCGGGCAAGGAAGTCATCGCGGCGTCTCCGCGAGCGGGCAAAAATCTCGACGTATGGTTCTCGCGCATCATGGATGCCAAGCAATCCGCGCGCACGGCGATGAAGGTGGATTACAAGATTTACGCTGACGGCGAAGCGTTGCTCGGCTGGCTGAACTGCACCGTGCAAATCAAAGCGAAGAAATCATTCAACTCAACCAGGTTGCTCACTGAGATCGCGGGCGAAATTCAGAAGCGTCTCAAGGCGACAAAGTCCGAAGTCGCGCACATGAAAATGACGTTGAGTCCCGATGGCAGTCTTTCGGGCGAGATCGCCGGCATCAATGTGGTGCGCAACGATCTGGTGCCGGAGTTGTCGTTCGAGCTCGATGCACCGGTAAGTAGCGGGCAGTTAATCATCAATCTCCGGGCCGAGGCGGCGCCAGACGCGTTGGGCACTGCAGTCCGCGAAGGTCTCGCGGCCGCGACTAAAAAGTTTCCGACGCTGACCGCAACGATGGATCATCTCGAACATTTCCGTCCGGGCAAGCCAACACCAACGCATCGGATCCGACAACTTTCAGCGTAAGCCAAACTCCCATGAGCAAGATTCCGCGATGGTTCACCGGGGAGTTCGTCGGAACATTTCTCCTCGTTTTCTTTGGTTGCGGCAGCGTGTGCGCTGCAGTGCTGACCGGCGCGCAAGTGGGCGTGTTTCAAGTGGCGATCGTGTGGGGATTGGGAATTACGACGGCCATTTATCTTACCGGCGCATTGAGTGGCGCGCATTTGAACCCAGCCGTGACTGTGAGTATGGCGGTCTGGGGCAATTTCCCCGCGCGACGGATCATCCCTTACCTAGTGACGCAAATGGCCGGCGCTTTCGCGGCAGCGGCGGTGTTGTTTTACATTTTTGGCAACGCGCTCACGACCTTTGAAACGACAAACGGCATCGTGCGCGGCGCGCCGGGCAGCGAAGCCAGCGCCATGATCTTCGGCGAATATTATCCCAGCCCCGGCGGAAGGCCGTTCACGACTGAGGTGCGCAAGCGCATGACCACGCCGCGTGCCTTCGCAGCCGAAGTCGTCGGCACGGCGGTATTACTACTCGTGATCTTTTGTGCGACGGATGAACGCAACAAAGCGCGGCCGCAAATCCTTACTGCCGCCACGATTGGGCTCACCGTCACGCTGCTGATCTCGTTGCTCGGGCCGCTCACGATGGCTTGCTTTAATCCGGCTCGCGATTTCGCGCCGCGACTTTTCTCATCGCTTGCGGGCTGGGGCCGCGTGCCGTTCGAGACGAATGGCACGGGCTGGTGGTTGGTTTACATTGTCGCGCCGCTGTTGGGTGGACTCCTGGGCGGCGGCATCTATCGAACTTTCTTCAAGGGCGCTTATCTCGAATCAAACAAACAAAACTGAACAACAAATGAAATTCTGGGGGACAACATCATTTGTGATCGTCGCGGTGACGATGGCGAGCTTCTTCAACGCATCGGCAGCGGAAACGGACTTGATCGAAACACTGCGACCATCCGCAAAGCAGGCAGTTTCTGAATTCGACCGCATTGAGCCAGAACGAAAAATGGAACTACAGAAGGCCGCCGCATTTATTCGACGGCGTGCGGCGGCAGGCGAAGTTGCAGACGTCACGTTTATATGCACGCACAACTCGCGACGCAGCCATCTTTCGCAACTTTGGGCGCAAACCGCCGCGTATTATTACGGCCTCACAAATGTCAGCACGTACTCCGGCGGGACGGAGGTGGCCGCATGCAACATCCGGACGGTGCGTGCTCTGCGCCGGGCTGGGTTTTCGATCGCGCAGTCGACGGGCGGCACCAACCCAGTCTACCTCGCGCAGTTCAGCGAGACCCGGCCTGCCGTCAAAATGTATTCCAAGCTCTTCACTACGGATGAGAATCCGCAGAAAGATTTCGCGGCGCTCTTTTGCTGCGACCAGGCGGCCGGCAGTTGTCCTGTCGTGAAAGGCGCTGCGCTGCGCCTTCCGATCCTCTACACCGATCCAAAGGTTTCTGACAATTCTCCTGCTGAACAGCAGACCTACGACGAACGCAGCCAGCAGATCGCGCGCGAAATGTTCTTCATGATGTCGCGAGTGAAGAGCACCTGATACGCCGTGGGAAACTGGCGCGTCACTTCACGTCCGATGTGCCGTAAGTCGTTGTGAGGTAACTCACGATTGCTTCCACATTGTTCGTCTGGATCGGCGCGGCGTATTTCAAGCGCATCTTGTCCACGGTCGCTTGCCATGACTTGCGCGGCATTGGCGGCTGCGTGCTGATGTAATCCGCCGAGTGACAGAGCGAACAATTGGCGACGACCACTTCGACCTTTGGACCGGGCCGGAACTTCGCTGTCTCTTTCGGCAACTCCCATTTGTCCGCTGCATGTGCGGCGACAACAAGCGTCAGTAAAACAAAACCAGGTTTCTTCATGCGACCTCCACGCGGACAGTTTCGATGACATTGCGCATGTAACCCGCGGGGTTCCATCGCGCTTCGGTCGGTTGTGTCTCGCCTTTGATTGATGTGGCTTTCACCTGCAGTTCAAGTGCGCCGGCATTTTTTGGAGTGAAGTCGATCGTCCATTCGCGGAATGAATATTTGCCGAGGTCTTTGCCGAGTTTCGCTTCGCGCCACGTGCGTCCGCCGTCAGGAGAGAACGTCACTTCCTTAATTCCCGAGCCGCCATCGAACGCGATTCCTTTTACCAAAGTTTCCGCGCCGGCTTTTAACTTCACGCCATCGGCAATGCTCGTGATGAAGGAGCGCACGCTGTAGCGCCTGATCGGAACGGTCTTTGCCGGCGTGGTGCCAGGCTCGATGCACGCGCAGTCGTTGTCAGGGATTCGATAACCGGCGCTCATAAAGAATCCGTCGAACGTTTTGTCGAGCACCTCGATCTTGTTCACGTGCTTCACCCAATACGTGCCGAAATGGCCGGGCACAACGAGGCGAAGCGGATAACCATTCAGCCACGGCAAATCGTCTCCGTTCATCTCGAATGCGAGCATTACCTCGCCATCGAGCGTGTGATCGACGTCGAGCGCTTTGATGAAGTCTGGGGTTTGCGGGAGCAACGGCCCATCGAGTCCGTTGAAGGTGACTTGTTTCGCACCTGCACCGAGCCCGGCTTTGTTCAGCACGTCCTTCAATCGCACGCCGCGCCAGCGCGCGTTGCCCATCGCGCCGTTACCGAGTTGGCCGCCGGACACGCGTGGCTTCGAAAAGCCGCGGCTGTTCCCCGAGCATTGGTTCACCGCCACGAGTTCCACATTTTCGAATTGCTGCTTCAACTCGGCCACGGAAAGTTTCAGCGGTATTTTCACCGAGCCGCCGACCGACAAACGAAATGAAGTGGGCTTCAACAAGCCCGGCGGAGGCGGCGAGAGCATGAGATGATAGCGCACGAAGAACGCATCGTTCGGCGTGAGCACGTTTTCGTTGAACACTGAAAACGGCGTTTCGAGCTGAGGCGGGCGCGTGGTGTGGCGAATGAGCGGGCGCTTCTGCGGATACTTCACCAGCGGACGTTGGCCGTTCTCAAACGGCAGCGTGATTGTGTCCGCAGCCGAAAGCTTCAGCGTCGCAGCGGCTCCGGCTGTTGCGACCGCGGCGCGGATGAATTCGCGGCGACTGAAATCATTTCCATCGGTTCGCACGAGCAAAGCTTATCGCCGTTCATCCGGGAATCACTACAACTTTCCGGCCGCGCGGAGCAGCGCGTATTGCGCCTTGTTGAAATCAGCGATGAGCTTCAGGTAATCGTTTCGCGCACGCGTCATCTCCTGTTCCGCCTGAATCGCTTCGAGCACGATGCCCACGCCGAACTCACGACGCTGCTGAGTCAGTTGCAATGTTTGCTCGGCAGCGACCATGGCGCGCCTGGCTGCTGCGAGTTGTTCGTGTAACGAATCGGCGCGCTTCGAGGCGTCCACGACCTGGCGCACATCATCGCGCAGTTTTTCGCCGGTAAGTTCAGCGACATTCAATCGCGCGTTTGCGGCGCGCTTGCGATCAGCGTCGAACATCCCGCCGGGACCGATGCGCCAGGAGAGACCAGCCACGTAATCCTGTTGGTTGTCGAAGTTGCCCCACTCGCCGTTCTTTCCGCCACCGAGGCCACCG
>DATHEW010000902.1:0-7690 GCA_035318425.1 Candidatus Acidiferrum sp.
CCCAAGGCGCGCCAGCCGCCCGGTTCGATACAGCCACCACGCGACGATTCCTGCGGACAGGCTGCACAACAATCCGATGTCGCCAGCCCAAAGCCATTTCGTCGGCCCAGTGAAGGAATGATCGTAGAAGTTTTGGAAGAATGCATTGTAAGCACTGTGTGCCATCGCGGCCACAAACACGCTGCCCGAAGCCAGCCGCAACCAGCAAATGAACACTCCAAACGCCAGGCAGAGCAGCGCATACAACAGCGCGTTGGCAATGCGATGCTGGCTATACATGAGCAGAACAAAACCCATGTGCCACACGCCCCATACCACGCCGCAGATGAAAATCGGAAAGCGCGCCCGGGCCTCGACGAGCTTCGGGAACAGATAACCGCGCCAGCCGATCTCCTCTCCCAACGCGTAAGCAAACCCCACCGCGACGCCGAGCGTGCCCGTCACCAGAAATCGTTGCGCCAACAATCCGGCCGTTCCCGCTTCGGCCCACCAGACCAGCCGCAGTGGCACCGGGCCAAACATCGATTGCTCTTTCAAATGCGGAGTGATGGAAACCAATTGCAACGCCACGGCCATGAGATAAGTGGCGCTGGCCATGAGGAACGGGACCGCAAAAGCCCACAGCCAGTATCCGCCCACACCCGCGCGAAAACCGGCGTCTGCGAATCCTTCACGAAAAATCAGCCGCAGGACGAGGGCAACCACGCCGGGAATCCACATCAGCACCAGTGCAAACGCCCACGGCGGAATTGGCAACCCGGCATGCACCGCCCACACGAACGACCATGAGAGGACACAGGTGAGCGCGACGAAAATGCAGGCTTTTGAATGCGGACGAGTAAAGGTCATGCGTTGCCGCCGCGTGCCATTGATGCGGAGGCTTCCAGAGTAGAACGTCGGAAAAGAAGAAAAAGTTCGAGTGAATTTTGTCGCGCGCCACGGGTTGCGCCGGGATCCTCCCCCAGATTCAAACCTGGACGATCAGGAGAAAAATTATTTCCGCCGACTGATCAAGGAAGGCCTCGACATCGACCAGATGGCCGTGAGGGAGGAACATGGGCATTCGTTATCGCGCTCTAAAGCAGAAGGACAATGCTAACCACGAAGACACCAAGGCACGAAGAACGCGGAGCACAGTGAAGGGCTCCCTCTTTCCTTTGTGACTTGGTGTCTCTTGGTGGTTCACTCCCGGAGACTCAATGTCCACTTGTTGGCAGCTTCCGGCCCAAGGCGTAATCCCACGGAAGTTTCTTGTAGAGCGCGTAACGTTCGCGCTTGAGCCAACTGCAGGTCCAGTGGCGCATGTACATGTAGAGATTGTCGCGGCCCCGATTACCGGGACGGTTCAGCGCGGCGTGGAAATGTTTGTGGCGCGGATAAAGATGATACGTTTTCGAGGCAAGGCGCGCCGCGTACCCAGCGGGAAGATCGGTTTTCAGGAAACGTTCCGCTTCCTGCACCACGTTTTCCGCGATGGCTTCAGGCATCAGCAACGTGTCGCGTTCGAGCGCGGTGGGCAGAGAAGCCTGCCACGTGCTGAATTGCCGTCGCAGCGTGGTAGGGCGCGGTGTCCTCACCGCGCCGGGATGTGGCAAAACGTCGTTCGCATTCCTACGCCTCACCCGCGGCGCGCTAGGGACAGCGCGCCCTCCCGGAGAGTTACGCCGCTGTTGGGATCGCTTTTTCATCCGGTTTTTGAAATAGAGCGTTTATGATGTCTGCGCAAAGCTCAACTTGGTTGAACGAGTTGGGAGTCGTAGCGTTTGACTTGTTTACCGCCGGTCAGGACGCGTCGGAGCTTTTCTTTTTCGAGTTTCCATTCCTTCGCTACCTTCGCTGTGACGAGAAAGGCTTCTTTGAGATCGGGACTCACGCCGCGCTGAATACCGTCTTCGTCCACCAGTTCGGACAGTGTGCGCCGTGACGGTTCGTTTCGATGGTGATGCCAGGGCAACCCGGGACGGAAGTATGGCAGCTACCGGATTGAAGACGATCACGTGGTCGTGGCTCAGGAGTCCCGCTTTGACCTCCGGTCACGGGACGAATAATGAAGCCGAGTTCGAGGCGTTGATCCGGGCGCTTGGGACGAAAGCCGACTGACTTCACTTCCTCTGGCGGAGTCGAGGTGACGAGACTCAAACTTCTTTTCACCGAAGCAATCCCAGAAGGATTGAACAGAGACTCCTCACGTCGTCTCCTACGGTACAACGGTATGCAACCGAGTCGTCCAGCAGGGCACAATCACCACCGGCGAGGTGCGTGGCCCGTGGATGACTCGTCGCACGCACGTCACATTCAGCGCGACGAATTCTACTTTCATCGTCCCATGCTCCCTACGAGCGCTTCGGACGCTACCTCGCCGCGCCGCGATTTCCTCACCCCCGAAATCCGCGCCAAAATGGAAGCAGTGAAAAGGAAGCGCGGCCAGCCGTGAGGGAGGGAATTGGCATAGACTCGAGCGAATCACGGCTGCTTCACGCGTGAACCACGACGGCGGAACGGTCCCTCCACCGACACCGCGCCGCCGCGTGACGAAAGGTTTTCGCCTTCGTTTTGAAACAGAGCCTTACTGCGCGTATCCAATGGCCGCCTGGATGGCGACAAGGACGATACCGAGCAGCACGCCGACCTGCAGCAGCATTGCTACGAGCGTGAAAAGCATCCACGCGATCCTGCGAGCCCTGGTTTGGCTCGAGGACCACGCGACACGTTCGCAAACCAGCAGAGCCACAACCGAAATCAGAAAAAACAGCAAGACAATCACAATGGCAGGCGGCGGATGAAGCTGAAGTCTGTGCACGCCCAGCAGCAGCAAGCAATAAGCGGTGGGACTGCAGAACGCGCAAAACCAAAGGGCCAGTGAGGAGAAGCGCTTGGCGCTGTGTGCGGCCGTACCTTCCACTGTCATTTAATTACTTTGCATCGCAAAGTCGAGAGGCGTCAAGGGAGATGGGAGACTCGATTGACAGGAAATCTCTGTTTGGCTACAACGCCGCAGTTCCCGTTCAACAGGTGCATTTTGTGCATGCAAACCAGTTGGCGCCTCGGCGGAAGTGCTGATTGAACGGGACGAGGCAGGCCCCACCGCGCCATGCCGACCACCGCTCACGCGAGAGGTGTCCCGCCAAATCCAATAACGCAACGCGCATTCCTATTCGGTCGTGTGACCTGACTGGACTGCGTTTAACCAATACTCAATTAGCATGAAAAACAATCGTTTCCTGTTGATGGCCGCTTGCCTTGTAGCGTGCCTTGCTCTGTTGTTGATATCCAGTGATCGATCAAAACCCTCCCAGAATCCGCCGCTTACAAGCGTTGCCGTTCCTCATGTGCAGGAACAAAAGTCCTCGACATCCCAACATTCGCGGACAACGACCCGAGACGGAAGAGACGCGGGTGCGGGCGCAAATAGTTCTGGCCATACCGTCCAACTTAATCGCTCGGACGCTCCTTCTTGGAGCGTGCCATACGGCGATGAATTCTGGCGTCAGCGAATTCCAACCAGTCCCACAGTCCGAGGTGCGAATCCCGCACCCGCGTCGAGTGACTTAGGAGATATTGTAGGACGTGTGTCGCACGCAGTACAGCAAGAGAACGGTGAACTGAAAGCAAAAGACTCGCGATACGACGCGGTGTTCAACAAAGACGGTTTCACCATCGGAACAAAACCCCCTCAGTCAGACGGAAAAACAACAATGGGCGCACAAGGGGAGTTCAGAACGCTTTCAGTGAAGCTTGGTTCTGACGAGTTGTTTTCTACCGCCAGCGGTCGCGAGAATTGGTCGGTTCTTGGAAATACGGTTCAACGAATGCTGAACGTCGATAAAGGGATCATTGAGCATTATGAGGCTCGCTCTGAGGGGGTGGAGGTGACTTGGGTTCTTCGGGAGCAAGTCAAAACGGAAGGAAATCTTCAGATCGAAGCCGAATTGAAAGGGCTGAGTCTCGTGGGCTCAGATGATTTGGGACTTTTATTTGGCGACGCGGACACGGGAAATGCCTCGCTGCGGGTAGGGAAGGTGGTAATGGTTGATGGAGCTGGAGCACGCAACGAGCTTCCAATGATTGCCGAGAACGGACGTATGCGTGTTTCGGTAGCCGGAACTCTGCTCGCTTCCGCAACGTATCCGGTTGCGATTGACCCAATCGTGAGTCCCACTTTTCCAGTGGCTTACACGTTGCACAGCAGCAATCAAGTTTTCCCGGCGATCGCGGCGAACTCCACCAACTTCTTTGTTGTATGGCAGGATCAGAGAAATCCCGAGCCGCACATTTATGGAACGCGTGTTAACCAGAACGGCGAGATCCTCGATCTTAATGGCATCGCTATTTGCACCGCTGTGAATGGTCAAGGGTTTCCGCAGGTTGCAAGTGCCGGCAATGATTTTCTTGTTGTGTGGCTCGACGAGAGAACCGGAGATGACTATCTGCACGTATTCGGAACGATCGTCACTTCAAGTGGAAGCGTGGGGAGCGATTTTCCAATCTGTGATGACGGCCGCGATCAACAGTGGGTGGATGTCGCGGCGAGCAGCACGGGGTATCTTGTAACCTACGAAGACGATTACCCGGGTTACCGCATTCTCGCGAATCGGGTTACGGTCACTGGCACGGTTCTGGACGGCGATGGATTTGTCGTAAACACGGCGGCGTCACCTTCCTCGATCCACTGGCTGCCGACCGCCGCTTCAGACGGGAACGACTTTCTTGTGGCATGGGAAGAGTTTCCAAGTGGTGACATTTTTGCGCGGCCTGTCAGCGCCGCGGGTGCTATTGGCGCCCAGCTTACGATAGCAGAAGATAGCAGCCAGGTTCAGCTCGCTTGGTCTGCCGCTACGACAAATTTCATCGCGGTTTACTCCCATTCGGGCGGCGTCTCTGCAAATCGCTTGACTGCGGTGGGTGCACCTCTAGATGGAAGCGTTGGATTTGTCGTCACAAATTCGGGATTTTATCCGGATGTTGCGTGTGCGAGCACGAACTTATTTATTGTTTGGAAACATCAGCCCTTTGATGGTTATGGAACTGTATATGGGGCGCGATTGATTCCAGAAACCGCTGTCGTTACAGACCGAATTACTGTTTCGATACAAGGGCAACTGGGCTACGCGCGGGCCAGCGTAGCCATTTTAAATACAAATATTTTCTGTGTGTGGGATCAGACGTCCTCTGATCTGGATGATGAAGAGTTCGGCGACATTATCGGGGCGCGCATTCCCATCCCGGTTGTGGAGTCATGGATAGTTCCGGTAAGTACGGATGGAGTGATTCCGCCGCTTAAGTTCATCGCTTGGAGTTCCACGAGCACTGGGTTCCTTTATTCCGTTTCGGGCGGCCGGGGCGGAGACTCCGCGGAGGTTCAAGCATCCACTGATTTCGTTACTTGGACATCAATCGCGACTTATACATGTGGTAGCACGAATTATACGAATATCGATACTGCGGCTGCTACCGCACCTTACCGCTTTTACCGTGCGAAGACGGCTACTCAGCAATCACAAAATGCCTTTGGCTATAATCGGATCGTTTGCCCGCCGGGATACAAAATGATTGCGAACCAGTTCTGTTCAACTGGCGGAAACTCTCTTTCCAACCTCCTGCCCATAGTACCTGAAGGGACGACAATTCAGAAGTGGGTACCTGGCTCGCCGGGGGGATTCCTAATCAATACTTTCGACTTTGATGAGTGGGCAGATCCTAGCGAAACTCTGAATCCGGGCGAAGGAGCGTTCATCAACAACGTAACGACAGGTCCACTGACGATCGTATTTTGCGGAGAAGTTCCGCAAGGAATCCTCACGCTCTCCGTACCGCAGGGTCAGTCGATCGTAAGTTCTATGGTGCCTCAAGCCGGTGAGCTCGTTCAGGATTTGGCCTTTCCGTTCGATCCATTGCAAACCACCACGATCCAACGATGGAGCGGCACAGGTTACCTCAACTACGATTGGGACGTTGAGTTCGAAGAGTGGAACGCGGTGCCTTCGGTGGGGGTCGGGGAATCGTTCTGGGCAACGCTACCGTCCGCGAGGACCTGGACCAGAACATTTTCTGTCTGGTAGCAACCTGCGTCGCTGGGCTGAAAGCGGCAATCACCGAGCGGGCCGGCACTGGCATCAACTGCTGGTGTCGGCACGTTCAGTCTGCGTTGACACTCCAGAACTGCTCAGCTACAACGCCGCCAGTTCCCGTTCATCAGGTGATTGTGCGCACCAGTTGGCGCTCGGCGGAGCGTTCGACTGAACGGGACGAGGCAGGCCCCCAATCGCCCAGCCGAACACCGCTCCGCAGGAGCAGTGTCCCGCCAAATCCGTAACGCACAAAACTCATGCAACTAAAGTCCAAGCCCGATTTTGCGCGGGGTTCGACGCGAGTCGCCATTGCCGCGCCGCGGCGACGCAGCAGCATCGCCCTACCGGTAGGGCGAACCTGCCGGTTCGCCTCCGTCGTTCTCGCCCTCACCCTGCTGGCGATGGCCACGGGCTGCCGAACGGCGAGCACGTCTGATCGGATTGCAGAAGGCTTTGCGATGGTTCCGCCGTATCCTGGGGAATCGGGCCGGATGGTTTCCGAGCAAACCGTCCTCGCCGTGCTCTGGTATCAACGCGCGGCGGAATGTCGCGCGCTCTATTATCAGGCCTGCAATATCGCGCGCGAACGGATCGACCAATACCTCCTCGCCCGGCGCAACACCGTCACCGCGAATCCGCGCAAGGCCGCCATCATCGTGGATATCGACGAGACGGTCCTGGATAACAGCGAGGACGGCGCTCGTTACATCGCCACTGGCACTGTTTACACGACGAACTCGTGGGCGGAATGGGTGCGCGCGACCAATGCAACTGTCCTGCCCGGCATGTTAAGCCTCCTCCGACACTGCAAGACGAACGACGTCGAGGTGTTCTACGTCTCGAATCGCGAGACCAATGACGACGGCATGGCGCACGCGCTCGCGAACCTGATCTCGCAAGGGTTGCCGTACGCAGACACGAACCACGTGTTCCTGCACACCAGTTCGAGCGCGAAAGACGATCGCCGCGGCCCGCTGATGACGAACGGCCTCTATGACGTGATCCTGCTCATGGGCGATAACCTCGGCGACTTCCACCACGACTACGACGCCAAGGTGGGAGAAGACAAGCGCCGCAAGGATGCCACCGACCGCGATGCCACCCTTTTCGGCAGCCGCTACATCGTCCTGCCGAACCCGATCTACGGCACATGGGAAAGCGTGTTCTACGACAAAACCGCGACGAACAAGTCCACGGTGCGGAAAGAGGAACTGCGGGTGTTTAAGCCGGGGGAGAGGAAGTGAAAAACTGATCCCACGAGGCTTTCGCACACATAGAACCCATGAACGCATCGCAGTCTAAAATGAGTGGCCCGAGCAACGTATGAATGCCTCATCTGACTACAATCCCGCAGAACTGATGGCCGTCTGCGACGCCATTCTTTGGGATGGTGAACTTAGCGCGAAGGAACTTTATGGGCTGGCTGAATGGCTGAATAATCATCGCGACGACTGTTTTCACTGGCCAGGCAATCTCTTAGTGAAGCCGCTTCAGGAAGTCTGGGAAGACGGGCAGGTCACTCCTGAAGAACTTCAGCACATTGGGCAAATTCTTTGCAGCATTCAGGCGGAATGGGTTCGACGGCAAATCCCGCCAAAGGTCTACTATCTCAACAGGCCGCC
>DATHEW010000903.1:0-10028 GCA_035318425.1 Candidatus Acidiferrum sp.
ACCTTCACTCCGCCGCCGGGCCCGCAGCAGTTCTTCCTGCTCACGGTTGGATTGCAAACGCCATAGCCCCCCACACCGAACCCGGCGAGACGCCGGGGCCACGTTGTTGAAAACACGAACTGGCGGCTCGTTAAAGTTCACGGCACGATGCGCGGCATGAAATTTATCCGCGGACTGAGCGCTGTCTTTTTGCTGGCTCAATTTCATGCCGCCGCAGCCACCGTTTCCATTTTTGCTGGCGGCGGCGCGAAAGAAACCGGCGCGGCCACGGAGTGTCGCCTCGGTGATCCCTTCGCGTGCGAGTTCGATGCGCAGGGCAACGCCTACATCTGCGAGATGACGAACAATCGCGTAGTGAAAGTCGATGGGCGCGGAAACCTGACGCTATTCGCCGGCACCGCGAAGAAGGGTGCGAGCGGCGATGGCGGACCCGCGACACAAGCTGAGTTAAACGGCCCGCATCATCTCGCGGTGATGAAGAATGGTGATGTGCTGATCGCTGACACGTGGAACTGGAAGGTGCGCCGCATCGATGCGCAGAGCGGTGTGATCAGCACGTTTGCAGGAGCGGGCACGCGCGGTTTCAGCGGCGATGGCGGATCGGCGGACAAAGCTCAGTTCAGCGGCGTGTATTCACTTTCGCTCGATGCGGCGGAAGAGAACCTTTACATCGCGGATCTGGAAAACCGCCGGGTGCGCGTGATCGATTTGAAAACGAAGAAGGTCCGCACCGCGGCTGGCAATGGAGAGAAAGGCATTCCTCGCGATGGCAGCGACGCGGCGACTTCACCCTTGTTCGATCCACGCGCCGTCGCAGTGGCGCCGGGCGGTGAAGTTTATATTCTCGAACGAGGCGGCAACGTATTGCGAGTCGTGGATACGAAAGGGAAGATTCGCACCGTCGTGGGCACCGGCAAAGCGGGCCCGTGGACTCCCACCGAGCATCCGCTGGAAGTCACACTCAAAGGACCGAAGCACCTCATCGCTGATCGCGATGGCTCGGTGTTGATCGTGGACAGCGACAACGATGTCGTGCGGCGCTATTCACCGAAAGACCATCGCGTGACGCGTGTGATCGGTACGGGCAAACGTGGCTCGGTGTTCAACAACGATCCGTTGAAGACTCAGTTACATCATCCGCACGGAGTCGGCCTGGACGGGCAGGGAAATATTTACATTTCAGACAGTTACAATCATCGCGTGTTGAAGATCACGCGGTGACGGGTCACGGCGGCGTGATGCGATAGAAGCGTTGGCCGGGCGCGGCATTGGTGTCCTTGAATTTCACCCAGCCGTTCGTGTTCGTGACGGTGCCGAGATTGGTCCATTGGAGGAAGTTGGTCGTGCCCTCGAAGCGCCATTGCTCATTCAACTTTCCGTAAGCGCGGACCATGGTTTGGGTGTCGAGTGGCGTTGGTGAATAGAGGACCGGGAGCATCCGTTGAAAACGCGCCTGGTAAAAACGTTGCGAGCCTAGATTCGGTTCAATGTATTCCGCGACGCCGGTGCGGTTAGTGGCGTAGCCATTGGTAATGGAAGGAGAGAAGAAGTCTGGGGATGATTCGATCCGGTAAACATCCCCCACAGGACCAAGAACGTTTATAATTACGTTTGTGCCCACGACCGTTGCAGCTCTCGGCAATGCACTCACTTCTACCGATGCCACGCTGCTCGTCACCGACAAACTCGGCGAGGTGACGACGACGAAATAATTGCTCGTGTCGGTCGTTTGCACGGGGTCGATATTCAACACGCGGCTGGTCACGCCGGTAATGCGCACGTTTCCCGCCAGTGGCTGCGTGCCCTTCCACCACTGGTAAATAATGGGCGGTGCTCCGGTTACCATCACTGAGAGCGTCACGTGTCCTCCAGCGCTCACGACGCGGCCGATCGGTTGCTCTTCGATCAGGAGCGGAAGTTCTGCTTTCGGCGTGTCACCGAGGACGAGGCAACAGTTCAACAACGCGATGGCGCAAGTGAGAAGTCGGGTAGTCATCCGCGGCGTAGTCTAGCCAAGTGAAGGCGCGTGCGACAAGTGTTCCTGTGGGACACGGGTGCGATCGGAAAGCCGCGAAAATGTTTTTGGAGTGCGGTGACTTGTCGCCAAACAGCGCCGCGACAAGTCGCGGCGCAAAAAATCGCCGACCAGTCGGCGCACTCCAAATCAGCGCGGCGCCTCAAACTTCTCCAACTCAGCGCTGCGCTGTTCCTTGGTGAGATGCGCGAGGGCTTTGCACTCGGCGTAAAACTTTTCGAGATCGCCATCGTGGCGCGCCAGCAGATGCGTCAACGCAGGCACCATGTTGTAGTACGTCGATACCGTGTTGAGCTGCGCGTTGTTCAGCGAACGACTGAACCAGCGATCGTAGCTCGTATCTCCACCCCACTTCGCCTTGAGCTGTTCGTAGTCGCGTTGGAGTTGATCGATGACGGCCCGCTTGCGTGCGCGTTTCGTGGCCACGAGTTGTTCGCTGCCGGGCTTCTCTATAAGGCGCGGGCCGTGGGCGGACTCTTCGCCATAGACTTCCTTCAACCGTTCGCGCGCGCCCATGATCAAAGCCACGAACTGGTCCTTGCGCCGCAATTCCTGCTCGTATCTCGTTCGCGCCGCAGTATCGCCACGCGAGTTCATCCACCGTCGCGCGCCTTCTTCGCCCGCGGTGGTGGCGAAGGCTTCGTTGAAATCCGTGTCGCCCTTCGCGAAGACGCGCTGGTGCGACAGTTCGTGAAACAGCAGTTCCGCGAGGTTCGCCTCATCGTGGTGAATGAACGTGTTGAGCACCGGATCCTTGAAGAATCCGAGTGTGGAATACGCCTCTACGCCACCGACGCAGACGTCGTAACCTTCCCGTGTGAGTTGATCGCCATAAGCGCGCGCCTCGGCTTCATTGAAGAAGCCGCGATACTTCAAGCTGCCCACGACGGGATACCACCATTTCTTCGGTTCGAGAGAGAACTCAGGCGCCGCGTACACGTTCCACACCACGTAGCGCCGTCCCAGATCGGCGTAGCTCGTGTAGTGGCCGTCCGGCTTGAGCTTGAGTTCGCGTTCGGCGTAATCGCGTAGCGCAAGGATGAGTTCCAGCTTCTCGCGCAGGGCAGGGCGGGTGTCCGGTTGCCGCAACACGTTCACGATTTCCTCGCGCTTCGAGAAGATCTGCCATTGCCCTGCCGCAGCCTGCTTGTAATAGCCGACGCTTCGGCATCCGGTCACGATGAGCGCCAGCGCCGAGAGCGCGATCAGCCATCGTCCCCAGCGACGGCGACCTGAACCTGAAATTTTTTTGGGAATCTCCGACATGCGAAGGGCGATTCCGTAACCCATGAGCGGCGCATTTGCAAACGTGTGAACCGTGCCGCCGGCATCTTGCCGGGTCCGGGCTTCAGCCGACATGAGCAGCGCCTCCTTCACACGACGGGGCAACCCGGCAAGATGCCGGGGGCACGTTGCCGACATTTCGCTCTCACATGTTTCAGCACGCGATTACATTCCCCGCACATGGCAGTCATCGGCAAACGGAACAAACTCTCCATCGTGCGGGAATCGGCGCCTGGCCTTTATCTCGACGGCGGAGAACTCGGAGAAATTCTGCTGCCCGGCCGTTACATCCCGCGCGATCTCAAGCAGGGCGACAAGCTCGACGTTTTCATCTATCTCGATTCCGAAGACCGTCTCGTCGCCACGACTGAAACACCGTTGGCGACCGTCGGTGAATTCGCCTATCTCGAAGTGGTCAGCGTCAATGATCGTGTTGGCGCCTTTCTCGATTGGGGATTGTCGAAAGACTTGTTGCTCCCGTTCAGCGAACACGACCGTCCCGTGCGCCCGGGCCAGAGAGTTATCGTCGCGGTGTATCTCGATTCGACCACGCGCCGCATCGTCGCCAGCACGCGTCTCGGGCGACATCTCAGTCACGACACGCCGTCGTACGCCGAGGGTCAGCCCGTGAACCTGCTCATCACCGGCCAGACGCCGCTTGGTTACGCGGCCATTGTGGAGAATGCGCATCGTGGCTTGCTCTATCGCGACAACCTCAGCGCTCCTCTCGACGTCGGCCAAAAAACTAAAGGCTTCGTGCGCGCGGTGAAGCCGAACGGGAAGATCGATCTGCGTCTCGACGCGTCTGGTTACAAACGCGTGCTGCCCTTGCAGGTGCAGATTGTCAGTGCGCTCGAACGGAACGGCGGCATCCTCGATGTGGATGACGCCAGTTCGCCCGAGGTGATTCGCGCCACCTTTGGTGTGAGCAAGGGTGCATTCAAGGACGCCCTCGGCGCGCTCTACAAGAGCCGCCGTATCCGGTTCTTGAAGCCAGGCGTAGAGCTGCTCGACAATTCCGAGTGGACGCCGGGAAAGCAAAAGAACGATTAAAAGGTTCCCGCGCCGCGCTTCGCGGAGGCGGCTATTTTTCGAAGAACGGGAACAGGCGTTTCAGTTCATCCTTGTTCGGCCGGGCGCCGTATTCACAGACCTCGAACGCTTCCGCAAACTTCACGTGCGCGGCCTGGTCCTCGGAATACCACTCGCCGAGCTTGCTGCGGAAGCGTTCGGCAATGCCTTGCTGCCGCCGTTTGAAATTCTCCCGCACCTGCTGATGGCGCTTCTGCTGTTTGTCGGCGTCGCCCGCGGGCAGCAAATCTGCCGAGCCGTTCGCGCCGCCTTCCGCGAATTGCGAGATCATCACGCCGAGCGCATCGAGCTTCTTCTCCATGATCGGATCGAGCGCCACGATGACGTCGGGGTTGAACGGATTGGGTTTTTGAAAATTATCGCCGGCGTAAAGAAACACCGGGTTCTTCTTCAGCGGCGCCACATCGGGACAGAAGAATGGCACGGTCACCATGTAAGCGGCGTCCTGTACCAGCACACCAGTGTAACGATGGTCGGGATGATAATCGTTGGGCCGATGGCTGATGACCACGTCGGCTTTCCACTCGCGAATCAGACGCGTCAGAGCGCGGCGGATTTCCAGGGTCGGGAGCAGTTCGCCATCGTGATTGTCGAGGATCACTCCTTGCACGCCGAGGATCTGGTGCGCCTTCTTCACCTCGTCGCGTCGCCGCAACGCCAGCGCTCCGCCGGCTTCCTTCCAATGTCCGATGTCGCCATTTGTCACCGAGACCAGCAGCACATGATGCCCCTTCTTCGCCCACATCGCCGCTGTGCCGCCGGTCTGAATCTCGCAATCATCCGGATGCGCGCCGAACACGATAATGCGCAGCTTTCCGTCATCGGGCGGCATCGTGATGCCATCGATGGCTGGATAAGCGCTCGGCGCAATGAGAGCGAAGGCAACGCAGGCAGCAGCCAGTTTGCGGAAACAGTTCGTGTGCTTCATGGAATTCCTTTCGGTGATGGAGGCATGAAGACAGTTTTGAGTTTGGGGTTTCAAGTTTGGAGTTGGGGAAAGGGAGACAGGACAGGATTAACAGGATGGACAGGATTGGAGAGGGGAATGAGCGGAGAATTGAAGATTCAGAATTAAACATTGGGGATTGGAGAACAGTTCGATCGATCAGGTTCCCTTTGTGGCCTTGGTGTCTTGGTGGTTTGTATTTCGAGGGGATCACGCGGCAGCGGCGCGCTGAGGACAGCGCGCCCTACCTTCAAGGGACGTTCGCCATGTCGCAGCGGAGCTTCACCCGCTTGCATTCCGTTCGCGGCGCGAGAATGGTTCAGCATTCGTTAAGCACACTGGGAGGAGTATTGATGGCGACAAGGGAACGCGAAGCGTTGGGGAGTGATCCGCTGTGGTACAAGGACGCCATCATTTACCAACTGCACGTGCGCTCGTTCTGCGACAGCAACGCGGATGGCATCGGTGATTTCGTTGGGCTCACTTCCAAGCTCGATTATCTCCAGGATCTCGGCGTCACGGCAATCTGGGTCATGCCATTCTATCCCTCGCCGCTGAAGGACGACGGCTATGACATCGCGGACTATTATCAAATCAATCCGATCTACGGGACGTTGGACGAGTTCCAGGGATTCTTGGCCGAGGCGCATCGACGCGGGCTGCGTGTGATCACTGAATTGGTGATCAATCACACGAGCGACCAGAACGCGTGGTTTCAGAAATCGCGTCGTGCGATGGCGCGGCTCGCAACGAAGGCACCGACGCATCCCGACGATCTCTACCGCGACTTCTACGTGTGGACTCAAGATCCAACGCGCTACAAGGAAGTGCGGATCATCTTCAAGGATTTCGAGCCGTCGAACTGGACCTGGGATCCAATCGCGCAGGCGTACTACTGGCATCGGTTCTTCTCGCATCAACCGGACTTGAACTTCGACAACCCGCGCGTTCACGAAGAGATCCTGCGCGCGATCGATTACTGGTGTGACATAGGCGTGGATGGATTCCGGCTCGATGCGATTCCGTATCTTTACGAGCGCGAAGGAACTTCCGGCGAGAGCCTTCCCGAGACGCATGCGTTCCTCAAAATGCTGCGCG
The DNA here is from genome assembly GCA_035318425.1 of Candidatus Acidiferrum sp. Lineage (GTDB taxonomy): Bacteria > Verrucomicrobiota > Verrucomicrobiia > Limisphaerales > SIBH01 > JANNGC01. The sequence continues at coordinate 6,456 of DATHEW010000903.1, forward strand.
CCCACGTGGACGAGAAATACGGCGATCGCATCTTTCTTGCGGAAGCCAACCAGTGGCCGGAGGAATCCGTGACGTACTTCGGGCAGGGCAAAGGCGACGAGTGCCACATGGCATTTCATTTCCCCGTCATGCCGCGGCTCTTCATGTCCGTGCGCATGGAAGATCGCGTGCCGCTGGTGGACATCATCGAGCAAACGCCACCGCTGCCTGAGACGGCGCAGTGGGCGATTTTTCTGCGGAATCACGACGAGTTGACACTTGAGATGGTGACCGACGAAGAGCGCGATTACATGTATCGCGTCTATGCAAACGATGCGAAGGCGCGCATCAATCTGGGCATCCGCCGCCGTCTCGCGCCATTGCTCGGCAACGACCGCAACAAGATCGAGTTGTTGAACCTCTTGCTCCTCGCGTTGCCCGGCACGCCGGTAATTTACTACGGCGACGAGATCGGGATGGGGGACAATATTTATCTCGGCGACCGCAATGGTGTGCGCACGCCGATGCACTGGAGCTCGGACAAGAACGCCGGCTTCTCCCGTTCTTCACCCCAGGCGCTGCAACTGCCGATTATCGTCGATCCTGAGTATCACTACGAAGCGGTGAACGTCGAGACGCAGGAGCGCAACACCAACTCGCTGCTTTGGTGGATGAAGCGCGCCATCGCGCTGCGCAAAAAGTGGAAAGCGTTCGGTCGCGGCGCACTGGAGTTTCTTCAACCCACGAATCGCAAGGTGCTGGCCTTCGTGCGTCGGTACGAAGACGAAGCGATTCTCGTCGCGGCAAATCTTTCGCGCTTTCCGCAGCCGGTGGAATTGGACCTCGCCCAGTTCAAAGGAATGCGTCCGCGCGAATTGTTTGGGCGCACGAAGTTTCCCCCGATCGGTGAAGCATCTTACCCGCTCACGCTCAGCCCGCACGCGGCGTTTTGGTTTCGGCTTGAGCCGATCGCGGTGGCCGGTCTCACGATACCGTCTGAGTTGCCCACGATCCGGGTGGCAACAGATTGGCGTGAAGCGCTCACCGCTGCGCACCCGCAGTTCGAGGCTGCGCTGCCGCAGTTTCTTCAACAGCAGCGCTGGTTTGCCGGGCAAGGAAAAGACATCGAGTCGTTGACGGTGCGAGAGGCGGTTCCAGTACCGCATGGCGACGACGCGGTGCTTGCGATCATCGCGGTGAATTTCGTCGGCAGCGATGTTGAGCATTACTGCATTCCGCTCGCGCTGGTGTCCGGCGATGCCGCGGAGCTTCAGCCCACGCTGGCGCACCGAATGATCGCTCGCGTGTCAGGAGGCGCGAACGGTTTCCTCATCGATGCCAGCGTGCAACAGGACTTCGCTTCGGGACTTGTGGAATCAATTCGCCGCCGTGCCACGTTGTCGGGCAAAGGCGGCCGATTCGCCGTCGAGAACACCGCTGTCATCGATGAGATGCGTGACCTGCCGGCGTTGCCTCAGCTCTCGACGAGCCATGATTACAGCAACACCACGGTGATGTTTGGTGACAAGCTGTTTCTCAAATTGTTCCGGCGCCTGGAAGCTGGCGAGAACCCGGAGCTCGAGCTCACACGTTTCCTGAGCAATAAAAAATTCCCGAACGTGCCGGAGCTTGCCGGCGCATTGGAATATCGCCGCGATGGACTAGTCACGACTCTCGCCATGCTTTCGCGGGCCATCCCGGAAGCGCGCTCCGCGTGGAACGCGGCCCTGGATGCGCTGGGCCGCTATTTCGATCGCGTGCGTTCGATGGCGCCAGAGACCTCGCTGCCTTCACCGCCGCCCGCGACTCTGTTGAGTGTCGGCACAACAGAGTTGAATGAAGAAGTCGCCGCACTGCTCGGCACGCATGGCGAGATGACGCGTCTGCTCGGCCAGCGCACCGCCGAGTTTCATCTCGCGCTCGCGGCCGAAGGAGATAACCCGGAGTTCCGCCCCGACCCGTTCACGCCTTTTTACCAGCGGTCACTTTTCCAATCGATTCGCAACCGCGTCGTCGAGGTGCTGAACACTTTGCGCGAACGTGGCAACACACTTCCCGACTCGGCGCGCGCGCTCATCGGTGACACGGGCGCGTGGCAGAAAACGCTGCTGACGCGGCTCCGTGCTGTCCACAGCGAAGCAATGGAAGCGCAACGCATCCGCGTTCATGGCGATTACCACCTGGGCCAGGTGCTCTACACCGGAAAGGATTTTTACATCATCGACCTGGAAGGCGATTGGTCGCGCCCGCTTTCCGAACGCCGCATCAAACGCTCGCCGTTTCGGGACGTGGCGGAAATGGTGCGCTCGTTTCATTACGTCGCTCGTGTCGCGCTGCAACACGAACGGGAACGCGGACACTTCGAGGCGCAACACGCCGGTCGCGCCGAAGACGCGGTGCGCTTCTGGTCGCGCTGGATCAGCGCGGTTTTTTTGCGCGGCTATCTCGCCGCCGCGAGCGATTCCAATCTGTTGCCGCGCAACCCAGCTCATCTTCAGGTGCTGTTCGATGCATTGTTAATTGATCGAACGCTGATCGAGTTGGGCAACGAGCTGAACAATCGTCCTGAGTCCGTCCACATTCCGTTACGCGGCTTGATCGACCTGATTGAGCCTGGCCCATGAAAGCAGCGGAACGACGCGCATTGCGCCAACGTGCAAAAAAGCTGGGCGTGCAGGCTGAGTTCATCGACGCGACTGGTGAGCCGCGCGAGGCAAGTCCCGACACATTGCATGCGATGATCGAGCTTCTGGCGAGCGACGAGCCGCATCCAATGCTCCCGGCCGCCATCGTTTGTTGGGATGGGAAGCCCAAGGTCGTCTCGCTCTCAAATGTCAGCATGACACGCGCGAAAGCGACGCTCATTCCATCTGACTCACCGGAGAGAAACATCAGGCGTGTTGCGATCAAGAGTCGCGGTGATTCGGCTGCGACGCTTCACATTCCCCAACTGCCGCTTGGTTATTACGAACTGCACGTCGAGATGAATGGCATCAGACACCGTTCCTTCCTCGTGTGCGCTCCAGTGAAAGCTTTTTCCCAACACGGCACGCGCTCGTGGGGAATCTTCGCGCCGATGTACGCCATACGATCCGAGCAGAACTGGGGTGCCGGCAACCTGAGCGACTGGCAAAGGCTCTGCGAATGCGTGGCAGCAACTCGCGGACCTCGTCCTTCCAATGTCGTCGCGGCCACGCTCCCGTTGATGGGCGCGTTTCTCGACGATTGGAAATGCGAGCCCAGCCCTTATTCTCCCGCTACGCGATTGTTCTGGAACGAATTCTATCTGGATGTCACGAGGGTGCTGGAGTTCACCGCGAGCCGGAGCGCGCAGCGACTGGTGAACTCGGCTGCGTTCCAACGCGATACCGCAGACCTCCAAGAGAGCAACGTCGTCGATTACCAGCGCGGGATGGCGTTGCGGCGGCGCGTGCTCGAACAGCTTTCCACAGAATTCTTTCGCAAACGCTCTACCCGTCGCCACGCATTTGAATCGTTCCTGAAACAGCGTCCTGAATTGGAGCGCTACGCCATGTTCCGCGCTGCGTGTGACAAGCGGAAAACGTCCTGGCGCTCATGGCCGGAGCGCTTGCG
>DATHEW010000904.1:0-8027 GCA_035318425.1 Candidatus Acidiferrum sp.
CTGTCGAGGTCCGTCCCGTGGCGGAGATGTGTTCGGTCAGGGCACGTGCGTTGGAAATTTCTTCGCGCACCGCGGAGCCTGCCGTGGCCGCGGTTTGAACAAACTCCAGTGATGAATCGAAATCTGCGAAACAAGGAACGCGACAAATGAAGAATCACGTTAAACCAATTCCGGACGGCTATCACACATTGACCCCGCACCTCGTCGTGAAGGGAGCCAGTGAAGCCATCGAATTCTACAAGAAAGCCTTCGGCGCCCAGGAACTCCATCGCGCGCCAGGGCCGGACGGCAAATCGCTGATGCATGTCGAGATGAAAATCGGGGACTCACGGTTTTTCCTCGTTGATGAGTTTCCTGAGATGGGTTGCCGCGGGCCCCAGAGCATTGGCGGAACTCCGGTGACCATTCACATGTATGTCGAGGACGTGGATGCCGCGTTCAGTAAAGCTGTCGCCGCAGGTGCCCAGGTGAGTATGCCGTTGGCAGACATGTTCTGGGGCGATCGCTACGGCGTCCTCGCCGACCCATTCGGACACGCATGGTCCATGGCCACGCACAAGGAAGACCTGACGGCGGAAGAAGTCGGCAAGCGCGCCCAGACTGCATTGAGTGGATGTGGCTCGTGAACCCGACTTCAGCCAAAACATCAACGCCGCCAGTCGGAGACATTTCCCGACTGGCGGATCATCTTTTCCGTCACGAGGCGGGAAAGCTTGTCTCCGTATTGACGGGGATCTTCGGCATTGATCGCCTGCAACTCGCGGAAGACGTCGTTCAGGAATCCATGGTTCGGGCGTTGCAGACGTGGCCGTACTACGGCGTTCCAAAAAATCCCGCGGCCTGGCTCACGCAAACCGCGAAGAACCTCGCGCTCGATTTGATCCGGCGGGAAAAACTCTTTTCCGACAAGCAACCGCAGATCATCACCTTCATCGAACAATGGTCCACGGAGTGCAACGAGGGGGATTCGGCATCTTTCGATAACGAGATTAAAGACGGCCCACTGCGCCTGATGTTTGCCTGCTGTCATCCACTTGTCCCGCAGGAATCGCAGACGGCGCTGGCGCTCAAGACGCTTTGCGGATTCAGCCCCGCTGAAATCGCCAAGGCGTTTCTCACCACCGAAGCGGCGATCGCCAAACGCCTGACGCGAGCGCGGCAGAAGATTCGCGAACTGGAGATCCCGTTTGAAATTCCGACCGGCGAAGAATTGTCCGCGCGGTTGGACGGTGTGCTGCAAACGCTCTATCTGCTGTTCAACGAAGGTTACAAAGCGTCCAGCGGCGAGCACCTGGTGCGGGAGGATCTTTGCCGCGAAGCCGTCCGGCTCACTACATCGCTGGCGGAACATCCGGCGGGCAACCGGCCTCACGTCCATGCACTCGCCGCGCTCATGCTCTTTAACGCGGCGCGGTTGCGGGCACGAACGGACGCCGAGGGAAATATTCTTCGTCTCAAGGAACAGGATCGTTCGCTCTGGGACCGCGGCACCATCGCGCGCGGGATGTTTCACCTCGCGCAATCCGCCGCCGGCGAGGAACTCACCGCGTATCATCTGCAAGCCGGCATCGCCGCGTGTCATGGCATGGCCGGGGATTACGCATCGACCGATTGGCCGCGCATCCTTTCTCTCTACGATCAACTGGTGCAACTCGACGACTCGCCGGTGATCGCGCTCAATCGCGCTGTGGCGATGGCGCAGGTCCACGGCCCGGAAGCCGGGATGCAAACGATCGCTGCGATGCAACACCAGCACTCGCTTGAATCCTACTATCTGCTCTACGCCGTGCGCGCCGAGTTCGAGTCCCAGCTCAACAACCTCGAAAGCGCCGCGAGCAATTTTCGGAAAGCGATTGAGTTGGCCGAGGTGCAGTCAGAAGAGACATTGCTGAAGAAGAGACTGGGCGATTGCGAAGAGCAGATGTCGCGCATGGTCACTTCTTGAGCCCGAGCCTGGACCATTGGATCGACCGCCAGGCAGGGCGCGGTGTCCTCACCGCGCCGGGTCCGTTGCCAAGGGCCTGCGTCAATCTCGGCGCGCTGAGGACAGCCCGCCCCTACCATCCGTTTGCAGATGGACTCTCAGGAATTTCCATTGAGGAAATCCACCATGGCTTTGGCGAACGGCGCGAGGTCACGTGGGGTGCGGCTGGAAATGAGATTTCCGTCCACCACCACAGGTTCGTTGACCCATAGGCCGCCGGCGTTCTCGAGATCGTCCTTGATCCCGAGCGAACCGGTGACGCGCTTGCCGCGAACGATTTTCGCTGAGATCGGAATCCAACCGCCGTGGCAAATGAAGGCGACGAGTTTTCCTTGTTCGAAAAATTCGCGCGTGAGCGACAGCACGTTCGCATCGCGGCGAAGTTTGTCAGGCATGAAGCCGCCGGGAATGAGCAGGCCGCAGAAATCTTCGCTGCGCGCGTCAGCCAGCAGCAGGTCACTCACAGCAGGATAACCGTGCTTGCCCGAATATGTGCGAAGCTCCGGTGCGGCGAGGCGCATCGCGTAGCCGGCCTCTTGCAGGCGGAGCAGGGGATACCACAGTTCCAGGTCTTCGTAGATGTCTTCGACGAACGTCAGCAGCGTTTTAGGCACGCGGGAGTTTTTGTCCATTTACTCGCGACGGCAAGTCGCGAGGCGAAGTGCCTTCACGTTGCAGCAAGGCCCGCTTGCGCTCCACACCCCATCGATAGCCGGAGAGGTTGCCATCGTGACGCAACACACGGTGACATGGAATCGCGATCGCGATCGCATTGGCGCCACACGCCTGGGCGACCGCGCGCACCGCTTTCGGCATGTCGATGCGCTTGGCGATCTCTGTGTAACTCGCGGTGCTGCCGGCCGGTATTTTGCGCAGCGCTTGCCACACCAGCTGTTGAAATGCTGTCCCGCGAACATCAAGCGGCAACTCGAATTCGCTCTGCGGTTTCTCGACCAGCCCGATGACACTGGCGACAACACGCTCGTAATCACGGTCACCGCCAATAAGCCGGGCATTGCGAAAACGATTCTGCAGCTCCTTCGCGAGCACGTCGGGATCAGCACCCAGAAAAACCGCGCAGACGCCCTTCTCGGAGGAAGCGACCAGCACAGACCCAAGCGAACAATCGCCGACGGCAAAGCGGATCGTTTCTCCAGCGCCTCCCTTGCGGAACCGGTTCGGTCTCATTCCCAGCATGACCGCTGACTTCGTGTAGAAGCGACTGTTGGACTTATATCCCACGTTGTAAATCGCTTCGGTCACGGTGCGATGCCGGGAAAGTTCCCTGCGCATCCGCTCGCCACGATGCGCGGTGGCGTAAGCTTTCGGCGTGAGGCCGGCGATCTTTTTGAATACGCGATGAAAATGAAACGGACTCATTCCCACCGCTTTCGCGAGCGCTGCCAGACTCGGTGGTTCCTCCGCTGCCTGGATGATCCGGCAAGCCTTCGCCACCATCGCGGCGTATTGTTCATCGAGCGTCGGAGAGTTGGGCTGGCAACGCTTGCAGGGACGAAATCCCGCCGCCTCTGCGTCCGCGCACGAATTGTGAAACGCCACGTTCTCTCGACGCGGCAGGCGTGCTGCGCACCACGGACGACAGTAAACTCCGGTTGTCTTCACCGAGTAATAGAACTGCCCGTCCGCGTTTCGATCGCGCCGCACCACGGCGTTCCAACGCTGCTCGTCGGGATTGGGTACGGCGGCAATACTCGTTCCAGAAACTGATTTGATCGCACTTATTCTCACTGGAGAGAAGTTACAGCGGAACTCAACTAGAAAACTCCGATTCTTGCTTTTGCATTCGAACGGTTACACGCGTGGCGCGGGATTTTTCAGGATGCCGCGCACGACTTCGCCATGCACATCTGTGAGACGAAACTGTCTTCCCTGGAACCGATACGTGAGCTTCTCGTGATTGAGTCCGAGGCAGTGAAGAACCGTCGCTTGCAAGTCATGAATGTGAACCGGATCCTCGACGATGTTGAAAGAAAAGTCGTCGGTCTTGCCGAAAGTGATGCCGGGCTTGATGCCGCCGCCTGCCATCCAGATCGAGAACGCGCGCCCGTGATGATCGCGCCCGTAGTTGTCTTTCGTGAGCGTGCCCTGGCTGTAAACCGTGCGTCCAAATTCGCCGCCCCAGATCACCAACGTGTCATCGAGAAGACCGCGTTGCTTCAAGTCAGTGACAAGCGCCGCGGACGCCTGGTCCACATCGCGTGACAACACTTCGATGCGTTCCGGCAGGCTGCCGTGATGGTCCCAGCCGCGATGATAAAGCTGGATGAATCGCACGCCGCGTTCCGCCATGCGCCGCGCGAGCAAACAGTTCGCCGCGTACGAGCCGGGCTGGCGTGCGGTCTCGCCGTAAAGCTTGTAAGTCGCGTCCGATTCGCCGGAGAGATCCATCAATTGCGGCATCGACGCCTGCATTCGATAGGCCATTTCGTATTGGGCGATGCGCGTGGCGATCTCGGGATCGTGAACTTCCTTCAGACGCCGTTCGTTGAGCGCATTCAACGTGTCGAGCCATTCGCGCCGCGCGTTACGATCGAGCCCCGGCGGATTGTTCAAGTTAAGCACGGGTTCCGCGCCGCTGCGCAGCTTCACACCTTGATGACGGCTCGGGAGAAAGCCGCTGCCCCACAAGCGCGAGAGCAATCCCTGATCACCCGTGCCAGTGCTGGGGACTGAGACGAGCACCACGAACGACGGAAGATTTTCGCTCTCGGAACCAAGCCCGTAATCTGCCCACGCGCCCATACTCGGGCGGCCCGGTTGCTGGCTGCCGGTTTGGATGAACGTGATGGCGGGATCGTGATTGATCGCCTCGGTGCGCATCGAGTTGATCACGCAAATGTCATCCGCGATGCCCTGGGTGTGTGGAAGAAGATTACCGATCCACGCGCCGCTCTGGCCGCATTGCTTGAAGCCGAATTTGCTCGGCGCGACCGGAAGACGTGACTGCCCACTCACCATCCCGGTGATGCGCTGGCCCATGCGCACGGAGTCGGGAAGCTGCTGGTCGAAATGCTCCTTTAGCGCCGGTTTGTAATCGAGCAACTCAAGCTGCGACGGTCCGCCCGATTGAAAGAGGAAAATGACGCGCTTGGCCGTCGGCGCGAAATGCGGGACGAGTGATCCACGCGCGTCGGAACCACGCGCCAATCCGCCGAGCAATTGCCCAAACGCCAGCGCGCCTATTCCCAGCGTCGAACGCGCGAGAAAGTTTCTGCGATTCAAAAGTGACGGCAGATTCATGGCTCAGTTGCGCGTGATGGTTTCATCGAGATTGAGGATGACGCTGGCGACATTCGCGTAGGCGGCAAGTTCGGCGACATCCAGCGCGCTGTTCGATTTCGAAGCGCCGACGCTGAGGAATGCTGCCGCGGACCGAACGTCGCTGCGATAGGCGGTGAGCCGCTTCTCAAGCAACGCGCGCAGCATCTTCACTTCAGCGAACTTCGGCTTGCGCGCAGTGGCGAACTGGAATCCAAACGCGATGCGCTCGGCCGCGCTGCTCTTCGCCGCGCCAATCATTCGCTCAGCCAGCTTGCGCGCGGCTTCGAGTTGAATCGTGTCGTTCATCAACGCGAGCGCTTGCAGCGGCGTGTTCGTCTTCAAGCGCCTTCCGACGCACACTTCGCGATCTGGCGCGTCGAACGTGGCGAGCGTCGGATGCGGCACGGTACGTTTCCAAAATGTGTAGAGGCTGCGACGATATAGCGCGTCGCCCTTCGACTCGATGTAAGTGGTGCCCGGATAATCCGCCGCAACGACGATGCCTTTGTAGAGGTTGGTTGGCTGATACGGATACACCGGCGGACCGCCGATTTCGTTCTTAAGCAATCCGCTGAGCGCGAGCGCCTGGTCGCGCAGCATCTCCGCGGTGAGGCGTTGCCGTGGGCCACGCGCGAGTAAACGGTTCTCTGGATCGCGTTCATTCAGTTCGTCTGACGATTTGGAATCCTGCCGATACGCCGCGGAACTCACCATGAGTCGGACCAACCGCTTCACATCCCAGCCGCTTTGGACAAACTCGATTGCCAGCCAATCCAACAACTCGGGATGGCTGGGATAATCCGCCTGGAAACCGAAATCCTCGACTGACTTCACCAGTCCCGCGCTGAAGAAATTTTGCCAGAGGCGATTCACCACCACGCGGGCGGTGAGCGGATGACGCGGATCAACAAGCCAGCGCGCGAGACCGAGGCGATTGCGCGGCGCGGATTCAGGGAAAGGCATAACGAAGTCCGGCACGCCCGGCTCGACCTTCTCTCGTGGCGAATCGTATTGGCCGCGGAACAGCACGAACGTGGGCCGCGGTGGCGACAGTTCGCGCATGATCATCGTGCTCGGCGCGTCGCGTTCCAGTTGAAGCAACGCACTTCGCGCAGTGCGCCAATCGGCTGCGGTGCGCGCGAAATCAGCGTCGTTCTTCTCAAGCCAACTGCGCCGCAGTCGTTGTGAATCACGCGCGCCAAATGCATTTCGAAGAACCTCTTCACGAGCTGTCGTGGCGAGGCTTTCTGGCTTAACGGGCTGTGAGAGCAAACGAACATCGGCGAGCGCGCCGGCGAATCGCGTGACGTCCTTTTCTTCCGAGCCGCCGAGGTACGCGTTGCCCGAAATTCCAGCGCTGCCGGTCAAATCATCGTGGAGCACATCGCGGAATGACTCGGTGCCGTCGATGAACACGCGCACTCCTTTCGCCGCAGTCCCGCCATCGCAAGTCACGAGCACGTGATGCCATTCCGCGGCGGTGATGTGTTCGCGAGTTATTACTTGAAGCGCGTAGGCCGGCCAACGCCGCGCGAGCCTCACATCGACCGCGCCTTTGGCCGTCACGCGAACCTCCACACCTTGTCCGTAACCTTGCGATGATTCGGGCACGTTGAAATCCATGGTCGAAAACAATGCGCCGTCCTGCGCTTTCTCGCGATTCACCCATGCGCTGAACGACCAGCCTTTGGTCGCGTCGAACTTCGGCAGCGCGTCTGTTTTCAACTGCGTGTTCCCATCGAAGACGATCGCCGTTTGATCACGCCACGAAGTTGTCTTCAGTCCGTTCGTCGGAAGTGCGCGAAATGGTCTGCCGCCGGCAAGGTTTGAAATCACACCGCCGCTCACATCATCAGATCGGAGCGACAGTGAGATGATTCGGTTTGTTTCAACGACGGAGTTGTTCGCCGCGGTGATAAGCGAGTCGAAGTGAATAACCGTCCAGTTCTGCGCCGCAACCAAAGCCGCCATGCTCTTCTCCGCGTGTTCCATCGCCGCTCGGTGCTCACGCATCAGATTCTGTTGAGACGCCGTGGGCGCCGGCATGATGGGCGAGGCATTGGCGACACGTCCGTCTTCGCCGTGCTCGTCGATGTTGTTGAAGAAGGCGTAGAGCCGAAAATAATCGCGCTGCGTGAGCGGATCGAACTTGTGGTCGTGGCAGCGCGCGCATCCGACGGTCAGGCCCATCCACGCCAGCGCCGTCGTCTGCAAACGATCTGCGACATACTCGACGCGATACTCTTCATCGATGATGCCGCCTTCGGAGTTGATGACGTGATTGCGGTTGAACCCGGTGGCGATGAACTGATCGAGCGTGGGCTCTTTGAGCAAATCACCCGCGAGCTGTTCGGTGATGAATTGGTCGTACGGCAGGTTGCGATTGAAGGCGCCGATCACCCAATCGCGCCAGCGCCACATGCTGCGCATCGAATCGTTGTTGAACCCGTGCGTGTCGGCATAACGCGCCACATCCATCCAATCGGCGGCCATGCGCTCGCCGAATTGCGGGCTGGCGAGCAACTCATCAACCGCTACAGCGAGCGGTTCGCGCTGGTCATTCCACGCCGCGAGTTGCTCCGGAGTCGGCGGCAGGCCCGTGAGATCGAAGGTGACGCGGCGCAACAGCGTCGGCCTGGCGGCTTCGGGCGACGGCGTCAGCTTCTCGCGCTCGAGCCGCGCCAGTACGAATCGATCGATCGCGGTGCGGGCCCAGTCGGCGCGCGCGACGGCCGGCGGCTCGGGACGCGACGGCTTCACA
>DATHEW010000905.1:0-4764 GCA_035318425.1 Candidatus Acidiferrum sp.
TCCTTCACGACGCCGTACTTCGCCTTCAGCGGCACATCGGGCGGGGCCTGCTTCATCGCAACCGTCCCATCAAATTTGCTGAGATTGATCGCGCCTTTCGGACTGTTCCAATAAACCTGCACCGACTCGCGACTGCCGAGGAACCGTTCGTTGTTCAGCCGAAACTGCCGCGCCTCCGCGCGGTCGAAAAGCGATGGCGAGAGCACGCTGCCATCCGTATTCACCGTGAAGCCGACTTCCGCGAACGTGACGTTTTCCAGCAGCAATGGATCGAAGTGATTCGCGAGATCAACGGAAGAATGTTTCGCGCGCAACGCCTCGACAGTCTGGGAAAAATCGCGCTGACGCTCCGTGAAGAATTCGCGCACGTCTTTCGCCAAGCCGTCAGCGACGTTTTGATAAAGCAGCGTCTGCTGCTGCGCGACGACGATCTGTTGATCGCGCACCGAGCGCACGGCCAGCCACGCGAGCACGAGGCTCGGCGCAATGACCGCCAGCATGAACACGAGTGCGATCTTCTTCATGGGGGTGCGCAGCTACCGTAGCGCAACCGTAGCCAGTTGAAAGTTTGGAGCTGTGGCCCGCTGGTTTCGGACCCGGCACGACGGCGATGGATCAACACAGCAACAGAACCAATCCGAGTGTCGTTGTCCTTTTCATACACAACAACGTGGCACGAAGGGCCGCGCCAGTTGTCAGCCCGACGTGAGGAGATTGTAAAAAGATTGTGAGGCGCGCCGCGGCACAACGCGCACCGAATTGCCTCACGCAAAGGCCCTTTTCATCACGGAGCGATGAACTGAGGGTAGCCGCGGTATTCATCCCACGGTAGGCGGAGGTTATGGACTGCGTCGCGGAGCGACGCATGAAACGGGCGAAGGATTTCAATCGTCGCTCCGCGACTCCGGCTTGGATGTGCCTGCCTGTTCTGCTTTGCGACCTTGGTGTCTTTTGCGTGAGGCATCCGGCCACTTCGCAGCTTGAGCTTCCCACTGCTTCGCGCATCTTAGCCGCGAACAAGCCCGATGAAGGACGGAATGCATCAACGAACGTTCTGCTGCGCAGTGATGTTGCTCATCTCCGTTGTCTTCGCGAACGCCGCGGAGATCGCCGATGCGCGCAAGCAGTTCCTCACCGGCCAATACATCAGCTGCTCAGCCGCGTGCCGCGAGGCGCTCTCCGATTACGCGTATCAGGAGGAGTGGCACGAGTTGCTGGTGAAATCCGAATTCGCGCTCGGACGTTACGAGTTGGCCGGTCTCGCGCTCTCAAATGGGCTGCAACGTTTTTCCTGGAGCATTCCGTTGCGGCTGCTTGGCCGCGATGTGTTCCGCTTCACTAGCCAAAGCAATCGCGCGCCCGAGATGTTCGAGCAGATCGAAGGCATGATCAGCACGCGCAACAACATGCGCTTTCGCGACGCGAGCGCTCTCGTCGCGATAGGACGTGCCGCGCTGCTTCTGCGAGCCGACCCGCGCAAGGTCTTGGACAATCTTCTCGAGGAAGCCAAAAAACAGAACCCGGCGTTGCGCGAGCCGTATCTCGCCATTGGCGAGCTTGCGCTGAACAAACACGACTTCGCGCTCGCCGCCAAACAGTTCAACGCCGGTCTGAAGAAATTTCCTGATGATCCCGAGATGAGCTTCGGCCTCGCGCGCGCTTATCAACCCAGTGATCGAAAACAGATGCTGGAGAACATCGAAGCGGTGCTCGAGGGAAACACCAACCATGTCGGCGCGATGCTCCTGCTCATCGATCATCTGGTGGACGCTGAGGAATATGATGAAGCAGAAAAACTCATCGAGCGCGCGCTTACGGTGAATCGCTGGCATCCCGAAGCATGGGCGCATCGCGCGGTTATTAAACATTTGCGCAACGACGAAGCGGGCGAAAAGACGGCGCGCGCCAACGCCCTCAAGTTTTACCCGACGAACCCGAACGTCGAGTTTCTGATCGGGCAAAACTTGTCGCAGAAGTATCGCTTCGCTGAAGGCGCGGCATACCAACGGCGTGCGCTGGCGTTTGATCCCACGTTCGTTCCCGCTCAGGCACAACTTGCGCAGGATCTGCTGCGATTGGGTGATGAAGTCGAAGGTTGGAAGCTCGCCGAAGCGGCGCACAAGGAGGACGAATACGATGTGACGTTGTTCAACCTCGTCACCTTGAAGGACAAGATGAAGAGGTTCGCCACGCTGACGAACGCGGATTTCATCCTGCGCATCGCAACGAACGAGGCGCCCATCTACGGAGCGGACGCGCTGGCGTTGTTGTCGCGCGCCAAATCAAACCTCACGGCGAAGTTCGGGATCACGCTGGCCCGGCCGACAGTCGTGGAGATTTTCCCCGAGCAAAAAGATTTCGGCGTCCGCACGTTCGGCATGCCAGACAATCCCGGCTTTCTCGGCGTTTGTTTCGGCGCGGTGATCACGGCCAACAGCCCCGCTGCGCAGGTGTCCGAAGCAGCGAACTGGCAGTCCGTGCTGTGGCATGAATTCGCGCATGTGATCACGCTCCAGATGACGCGCAACAAAATGCCGCGCTGGCTGAGCGAAGGCATTTCCGTGTGGGCGGAGTTGCAGAATAATCCAGCCTGGGGCCAGCGGATGACGGGTCGCTATCGCGAAATGATCCTTGGCGATGATCTGACGCCGATCAGCGAATTGAGCAGCGCTTTTCTCGCGCCGAAATCACCGATGCATTTGCAGTTCGCTTATTTCGAGTCGGAACTGGTGATCGAGTTTCTCGTGAAGAATTTCGGTTTCGATGCGGTGAAGAAAATCCTCATCGATCTCGGTGGCGGCGTGGAGATCAACAAAGCGATTACGACCCATACCGCACCGATGGAGAAGTTGGAGAAGGACTTTGCCGCCTTCGCCAGGACGCAGGCCGAGGCGTTGGGACCCAAACTGGATTGGACCAAGCCGACGCCGGCAGAACTGCGCTCGACCAACTGGCTGGTGTCGCACCAGGACAATGCGTGGGGGCTGCAAAGACAGGCGCGCGAATTCATCGCGGAGAAAAATTGGAAAGCGGCAACAGCACCAGTCGAGAAGTTGACGCAACTCGCGCCGACGCTCAGCGGGTCGGAAAATCCCTGGATGTTGCTGGCGCAGATTCGTCGCGGGCTAGGCGATACGAATGCTGAACGCTCGGCGCTTGAGAAGGTCGCTGGGACAGATGGTGAGGCCATGGATGCATTCGAGCGCCTGATCGAGATCGGCCAGGCGGCGCGAGATTGGAAACTTGTGCGGGACAACGCGCAGCATTACCTCGCGGTGAATCCACTGGTCGCCTATCCGCATCGCGCGCTCGCGCTCGCGGCGGAAGCCCTGAAGGAAGATGAAACAGCGATTCGAGCGAACCGTGTGTTGCTCCAGCTGGAACCGCCTGATCCCGCCGAGATTCATTTCAACCTCGCGCGTTTGTTGCACCGGACGAGCCAAAACGCAGACGCGAAACGCCACGTCCTGCAGGCGCTTGAAGAAGCACCGCGCTATCGCGATGCGCACAAGCTGCTGAAAGAAATTCAAGGCACGCAGTCGAGGGTTGATGCGAAGCCTGAAACGGAAGACATTCAGCGCTTCGTTCCTAAACAAAAACCATGAACCGGCGGCTGATCATTGGTTGCACGATCCTGTTGGCGCTCGCTGCGCTGATGGTGCATGGCCAGCGCTATCGCCGCAGCTACGGGCCGACGCCGAAAACGGCGCGCGAAGTCGAATCTGGCGCCACCGGCACACCGGTGTGGACCAACGCTCCTGGATTCGAGAAGGACGTCTTTACGTTCGTGCGCATCAAATACACGAGTGGGCGCGGCGGTTGGTCGAGGGGCGGTTGGGAAACGGATTTTCCGGACAGCGATCTCAATCTTTCTTTTCGTCTTCAGCAAGTCACGTCGCTGAAGGTTGATCCCAACGGCCGCGTGCTGGAGATCACTGACCCAGAGCTGTTTCGATATCCGTGGACATACATCGCCGAACCGGGCGCGCTGATGTTTCAAGACGAGGAAGTTCCCATCCTCCGCAAATATCTTCTGAACGGTGGGTTCCTGATGCTCGATGATTTCTGGGGCGAACGCGCGTGGATGAATGTTGAATATGAAATGAACCGCGTGTTTCCTGAGCGCAAGTTCGTGGAGCTGCCGCTCGATCATCCGCTTTACAATTGCGTGTTCCCCATCAAGACCAAAGGCCAGGTGCCGAACATGCAACTCGGCGACGCCAGCCAATGGAATGGCGGCGTGACCTGGGAGCAACCGGACGCCGAGGAGGTGCATCATCGCGTCCTCTTCGACGACAAAGGCCGCATCATGGTCATGGCCACGCACAACACCGACAACGGCGACGGCTGGGAACGCGAAGGTTGGAGTCCGTATTATTTTCAGAATTTCAGCGAGAAGATCGCCTACCCGCTCGGCATCAATATCATCTTCTACGTGATGACGCACTGAGATGAGCGAGGTCGATGAATTGAAAGATGCCCTGCTGAAAACCATGACGGCATGGGAGGCGGCGGCGGCCGAAGGCATCGACATGTCGTTGATTGAAATTTCATTGCAGGAAACGCCAGCGCAACGAATCCGCCGCAACAACGACGTGGTAAAGTTCGCCTGGAAGCTTCAGCAGGCTATGGAGAAGCGCGATGCAGCCGCCTGATCTCGAAGCGCTGATCTCGCGCCTGATCAAAGCGCAAGTGAAGTTCGTGATCGTTGGCGGGATTGCCGTCGTCGCTCATGGTGCGCCCGTGACTACGTTTGATGTGGAC
>DATHEW010000906.1:0-3170 GCA_035318425.1 Candidatus Acidiferrum sp.
TTCGAGAAGGCGATGGATCGCGACGAGCGGCTCATGGCCGTGCTTGGTTCGCGATTGCTGGAGAGCAACAAGAAGGTGGGCGAGAGCGCCGAGGCGATCGAACTGCGGCAGAGCGGCGAACACAGCATCCTGAGCAACATCGCGTTAAGTGTGAGCGAGTCGATGTCGCAAGTATTGCGCTGGGCTTACTGGTGGAACTCCACCGAGGAATCGCCCGAGGACGTGACGGCGGAGCAAGTGACGGTTGAGTTGAACACCGATTTCAGCACCAAGGGACTGAATGCGCAGGAGATTCAATCGATCGTCGCCGCCTGGCAGGCCGGCGCGATCAGCCGCGACACGATGACCGATTTGTTTCGGCGTGGGGAAGTGCTGCCGGAGGGCAGAACGAGTGAGGAGGAAGTAACGTTATTGCAAGGCTCGGCCGGCGTTGATCTTCTGCAGGGCACGGCATCCTCGAAGTAGCGCCGTAATCGACTCGACTGATTGGCTTGATCATGATCGATTTCAGCAATGCATGGCCTTTTTCCGGTAGTTATCGCGTGTGTATTTCTAGCTGCGACATCGTCCGGATCGGAATGGGCGTTCGGGGTTATTCCTGCGGCAGGAGGTAGCGAAGCTACAGCTCTCGCCAGAGATCGCGATAATAACTGTTACTTTGCCGGCTCGCTGCCGGGTTACAGTTCAACATGCGGTCCCACTAACCTTCCAAACTCTCGGAACGCCTATTCAGTTATTGTTCGATTGACAACCGGCGGGTCCTTTTCGTGGGTGCGTCAAATTACAGGCGGCGCATCAGTGTCCTCAGTTGCTACAGATTCGAACAGCGCATGTTACGCGGTGGGAGTCTGCAATTCTACGGCGAACTTTGGTCCGGGTGTTACAACACCCAACTCGAGCGGGTTCGCAGGATACTTGTGCAAGCTTTTGCCGTCAGGCGAGGTTGCAATGATAAGTCGCATTGGCATCGGAGACGGTATCAGACCCACCAGCGTCGCGGTTTCACCCAATGGGGAGCTTTACGTGACCGGTTGGTACACGGGCGAGGCGACTTTTGGAACAAATCACTTTCAGTCCAGCGGATTTGGCGAGTTTTTCATCGTTAAATGTAGTGGGGACGGTGACATCTTGTGGGCGCGGCGAAGCATCTTACCGCAATCCGGATCGCGCTCCTACGCGTATTCCGTAGCGGCCTGTCCAGACGGCGGCGCCTTCGTTGGTGGCTTCTTCACCAGCGAGGCGCTTTTTGGGACCAATCGATTGATCGGGGCTGGCAATGAAGATATTTTTACCGCGAAATACTCTTTAGATGGTGAACTTGCTTGGGTGCGTGGTGGGGGTGGTACGGCGGTTGACACGGCAACGGTTGTTAGGGCGGGTATCGGAGGGACATCGTACGTCGCGGGGCGCTTTACGGGTGCCGTTACTTTATTCGGATCGAATGTTACAAGCGAAGCTTTCAGTGACGGTTTCGTTGCAATGCTTAATGCCGACGGATTACTAGATTGGTTGCGGCACACAGGAGCGGCAGACGCGCCTGGCCTCGACTGCGACGCGTCCGGAAACGCTTATCTCCTGTTGCGCTACCCTAGATCCATTGACCCCGCTTTCGGAGGCGGTGTGGTTGTGAAATACCGACACGATGGGATTCAATTATGGGTGCGATCCTTAGGGGTCAATTGCTGTAGCGGAAACACCCTGTCTGGCATTCAGGTGCTGACCAACGATTCATTTATTATCGGATATGCAGATGGGGGGCATCTTGGGTTTACAAATGTAAACGGGGGCGTTGTTCTGGCTCAGCTCGAAGCGCCTAAACCACGGTTGAAGATTGGGCGCGACTTGGAAGATATCGTTGTCACGGTGCCCGGCTGGGCAGATTTGTTCACGCTCGAAACCAAACAGGCGGAACAGGATGCATGGACTCCGATATTTCGAGCACCCGCGGCTATTGAAACCAGTTACGCCTTTCGTACCAACGCGGCTGCAGCGAATGCACTGTTTCGGTTGCGTCGGTAACGACGTTTAGAATCGTCAAATCTTTTCTGAGAAAGTTTGGTGCGCGTCGTTGCCGAACGACGACACCTCGTTGCCGCCTGTTGCCGAAACTTCCGAGCGCACGTTGTCGCGCCAAGTCCTTCAGCCAAAAACATAGTGTAAGAAGATGACGCGGCACGGCGTGTCGCGTCTATGGCACTGAAGTTCAAAATCAATTCGAAGGCCGAGGTTCCGGCGGAACAGGCGGGTCTCTACACGGAACGAGACGGCGCTTTCTTCCTCGACGTCGAGGGCGCGGTCGAGAAGGCGAAGCTCGATGAGTTTCGCGCGAACAACATCGCCATCACCAAGGAGCGCGATGAACTGAAACAACGCTTCGACGGCATCGATCCCGATGCTGTGCGCGCACTCGCTGCTGAGAAGCAGAAGCTCGAAGAAGCGGCGCAACTCAAGGCGGGTGAAGTCGAAAAGGTTTTCGAGAACCGCACCAAAGCACTCAAGGGGGACTTCGACAAGCAGCTTTCCGCGGTGGCCACGGAGCGCGATGCGCTCAATGCGCGACTGGTCGCCATTCAAATCGACCAGGGCGTGATCACCGTCGCGAGCAAGCGTGGCCTGCGTGCCTCGGCCATGCCGGACATTACAGCCCGAGCGCGTGGTGTGTTCCGTCTCGTGAATGGTTTGCCGACTGCCTTTGACGCGGACGGCCAAACGGTGCGCACCGGCAAGGATGGTGTGACGCCAATGACTTTGGAGGAGTGGGTGGACGCGCAAGTGTCCGAAGCTCCGCATCTCTTCGAATCCAACTCCGGTGGCGGTGCCGCTGGGAACGCTTCCGGTGGAAGCGGTGCTGGCGCACGAGCCAACGGCTCGCTGCGTAATCCGTTCCGTCGTGAGTCGTGGAACCTGACGGAACAAATGAAGATCCAGAAATCCGACCCATCGCTCGCCACGCGTCTTCGTGCCGCGGCGTAGGTCACAACCGGAGTTTTAGTTTATGGCCAAGACAGCAGTAGCAGACATCATCATCCCGACAGAGTTCGAGAAATACGCGATTGAACGCACCGCGGAACTGAGTGCGTTCGGCCAGTGCGGCATCATTGAGCACGCGCCTGAGTTCGATGAACTCGCGAGCATGGGCGGGCGCACGGTGGAAATGCCCTTCTGGAAAG
>DATHEW010000907.1:0-3604 GCA_035318425.1 Candidatus Acidiferrum sp.
GGCAGTTGATACAGCTCCGGGTTTGTTCTCAAAACAAGTTCAGGCCTGGACGGTCTTCACCGGTTTGGTCGCACCCATTTCGTTCTGCATCATGACCTTTGAGCCGGTGGCAGGTCGCTGTCCTTTGTGCCACCACAGCACGAGCGCGCTTGCGATGTACATCGAGGAGTAAGTGCCGGTGATGATGCCGACCAGGAATGTGAAGGCGAAATCGTTGATGGCGCCGCCGCCGAACAGGTAGAGTGCCATCGTCGCGATGAACACGGTTCCAGACGTGATGATCGTGCGGCTCAAGGTTTGGTTGAGAGCCTGGTTGATCAACTCGCGAAACGTTCCACGCACGCCCAGTTTCAAGTCTTCACGGATGCGATCGAAGATCACGATCGTATCGTTGATCGAGAAACCGATGATCGTCAGGAGCGCAGCAACCATCGTCGCATTCAACTCGCGGCCATGTCCCCAGACGCTCGTGAGCGAGTAGATTCCCATGGTCATCAAGACGTCGTGGAGAATCGCCACAACAGCGGCCACGGCGAACGAAAACTCATACCGAAACGCGACGTAAACCAGGATGCCCAGCAGCGAAAGCAGCGTGGCAATGACAGCGCTGCGAAGTATTTCTTCGCCCACGGTCGCGCCGACTCGTTCCGAACCTTTCAGTTCAAAGCCCGCCTGCGGAAAGGTCTTTTGCAGTCCAGAGACGACCGCGTTTGCAGCGGCATCGGGATTGCCATCTTTCGGAATGCCGATCGTGATGCGCAATTTTTCGTCGGTGCCCGCCATCGCGCGCTGATACTGGATCAACGAGTCGCGCGAGATCGGCGTGACGACATCGCGAATTTTGTCCACGTCGATCTTCTCCCTGAACGCCAGCGTCAGGTTATCGCCGCCCACGAAGTCGATGCCGAGAATGTCGCGCTTGTTGAAACCACGATGAAGGCCCCACGCGACGCCGACGATAATGATGATCCATGAAACGGCGAACGCGGGTTTCGCGAATTTCATGAAGTCCACCTTCGGCGCCTTGATGATGTGCAGCATCCGCATGCTCTTGAGCCAGCCCTGAGCCAGCATGAAGTCGAAGATGACGCGGGTAACAACCAGCGCCGTGAACAAGCTCGCGGCCACACCGATGGTCAGAGCAACGCCGAAGCCTTTGATGGTACCTGTGCCCAAATACCAAAGGATGATGGAGGAAATGAGCGTGGTGACGTGTGAATCGAAGATGGTTCCGAACGCGCGGTCGTAGCCTGCAGCGAGCGCTGCGCGCAGCGATTTGCCCTTGGCCAGTTCTTCGCGAATGCGCTCGAAGATCAGGACGTTCGCATCGACTGCCATACCCACGGTGAGCACGATGCCCGCGATACCCGGCAGCGTGAGCGTGGTCTTGATGGAAGCCATCACGCCGAGCAACACGACGATGTTCGTGAGCAGTGCGACATTGGCAACCATGCCGGCGAACATGTAATAAATCGCCATGAACGCCGCCACGGCGATGGTCGCGTAAAGAGCGGAATTGATGCCGCTGCGAATCGTATCGCGACCGAGTGACGGATCAACGCGTTCTTCCGAAAGCACTTTCACCGGAGCTTCGAGCGGATTCTGGAGAATTGCCGCCAGATCTGCCGCTTCCTTCTCAGTGAACTGGCCGGTGATTTGCCCACTGCCGCCGGTAATGGGTTCGTTGATGCGCGGCGCGGAATAAAGCTCACCGTCGAGAATGATCGCCATGAAGCGGCCGCGGTTCTCGGTCGTGATCTTGGCAAACGCAGTCGCGCCTTCCGTATCGAGAAGGAAATGAATCTCCGGTTCACCAAGAAGCCCGCGCGACATATTGGCATTCTTGAGATTCTTCCCGTTCAGGCCCGGGATCGCCGTTCGGCTCACGATGTATTCGCTTACCTGAGTTTCGCCGCGCTGATTCTCCTGTACGTGGCGCATGCGCTGGTAACCGGGAGGGACGATACTCTGTTGAAGAAGCGTTTGGTTCTCATCATGAACCCAGCGGAATTCCAAGAATGCCGCCTTCTGGATTGCCACGCGCACGCTGTCCATGTCCGATTCAGAAAGCCCGGGCATCTGCACTGCGATGCGGTCATCGCCTACGGGTTGGATCAAAGGCTCAGCAACACCGAAGCGATCCACGCGCTTGCGCAAGACCTCGACTGCATTGTTCACGGCGATCTCCTTGGTGGTATTCGTCGCCAGCTTACCCGTCTCAAGTTGTACCAGAAATGCCGAACCGCCCTGGAGGTCGAGGCCGAGGCGAATCTTGCCGGCCGCCGAGCGCTGGATCCAATTCAGGATCGCGCTGTTCGGGTCTTTCAGCGCACCGGGATCTTTTTGCGTCTTGAAATCAAATTCGAAGTACTTGGTGAGATCATTGGTGCCGACCGCCTCGCGAAGGTTTTTAAACTCGGCCTGCGGATTGGCCGTTTGCAGCTCGTTGAACCGCTTAAGCACCGCGTCAATGTTGGGATCGCGCCGCTGCAACTTCTCCTGAAACACTTCGACGAGCGGACGGTTCCGTGGGGGCCAGGCAAAGGTGATGCAACCGGCAACGACGAAGACAATGAGGAGGAATCTCCAGAGCAAGGATCGGTTCATGGCAAAAGGGATCAGGCTTGCACGGCGGCGTCGCCGGCTTTCTCGGTGATTTCGGCAATCGTGGACTTGAGAACTTCGAATTTGGAATCGGCCGAGCGGATCGACACGGACTTGTCCTTCACCGAAATGACAGTGCCCAGGATACCGCTCGAAGTGACGATGCGATCACCGGGCTTCACGCTCTTGAGCAATGTTTCGAGCTGTTTCTGCCGCTTACGCTGCGGGCGAATGATGATCAAATACATGATCACGAGCATACCGCCCATCAGTCCGAACGTGCGAAGCATGGCGGCAGTCGGATTCTCCTGCGTGCCGGGTTGCGCGGGGGCGCCCATGGCAAGCAATGCGAGGCAGTGATTCATCATATTTTCCAGATAAGAGCCGCCAAATCTACGAATGAGCTCCCATTTAGCAAGAACGAGTTTGGGATTTGTCGGCGCGAGCGGCTGCCTTATGGCGCTTCATGCGGGGCCAACCAGTTGCAACGCGCAAACGAATCACTCATCGTCGCCGCGTGAGTGAAGAACCCGCCAACTACAACGTGCCAACGTGGAAATTCGTCACCGCACTGATTGTGGTCCTCGTCGCCGTGCTTCTGGGTACGATGCTTTGGATGTGGCGCGACGGCAAACCTCGCCGCCGTCCCGCCCTGCTCGGCGCGCCTGAGATCACCCGCACCAATCCGGCTCCGGCGACCCGATGACGGTTTTTCTCAACGGCGAGTTTGTCCCCGAAGAGCGCGCGCTCGTGTCGATCTTCGACCGCAGTTTTCGGTACGGCGATGGACTCTTCGAAGCGGTGCTTGTCTCGAACGGGAAACTTTTCCGCTGGGCGCAACACTTCGAGCGATTGCAACGCAGCGCGCAATTCCTCCGCATCGGATTGCCTTACTCGGGCGACGAGCTGCGGGAGGCGGCGCTCGAATTGGTGCGGCGGAATTCGCAGCCTGAAGCAATTGTTCGACTGGCGTTATCGCGCGGCAGCGGTCCACGCGGCT
>DATHEW010000908.1:0-4721 GCA_035318425.1 Candidatus Acidiferrum sp.
GAAGGCGCCGGTGCTGCGAGTGCGATGCGCAACGCCGCGGGCCAAACCACTTACCAGGCGGTGACCAATGGCCTCGCCACTGCGGACTCTTTGCTTTCCGAGAACCCCGTGCGGTTGGTCGATCGGATGATGGTCGCGGGAGTTGACGCGGTCGTGAGCAACCTGATGAGCAACCTCACTTCGCAATGGAATATCTACAAAAATCTCAGCCCGAACCAGCGCGCCCAATTCAAGAATGTGGCGACAACCATCGTCGGGAATCATTTCATCGGCGGCGGTAGTGTCACCGACACAATTCGTAATCGCGTGCGATACTTCGGCGTCACGGGTCTGCCGATCAGTGGACAATTGTTTAACCAACTGAGTTCAGACATCAGCCGAGTCGTCGGCGGCATCAACGCGAACGCGAATGGATTCAACGGCGGTCCGGTTGGTGCGGATGCCATTCGCCAACTCGTTGCGCTCTCAGCTTCTCAATACGCCTCGGCTGTGGCCGGCCCGGAAGTCGAGGCAGCGCTTTCGCAGATCGCTTCTGCGTTCAATCAATTGCGCACAATGATGCTGAACGCCCAATCGACCATCGCCGGCTTCAGCAACGGACTCGTCGGCGGTTCTTCCTCATGGAAGGACGAGTTGGAGCTTCTTTGGAACTCACAGGCGCCGCGATTCGATCTGCTCACGCAAGCCGCCGCGGCTGACGTGACCGACATCGTCGAGAGTTTCAACTGGCGAGTGGACGATCCGTTCAGTGGATCTGGCGCGGCGGAGCTGAAGCAACGCATTCGCGCCGAAATTGCCGACCGTTTGATCAGCGAAGCGGCGATCGCAGTGGTGCGGAATTCGATCAAGTACCGGCTGTTCGACGCGAACGCGAACTATCGATCCGCCGCGAACAGTTTGTTCGCCCAGTACAATACCGTGGCGCGGAATCTGATCAGCAGCTCGTTGGTGCACGTGGATAACAACTTCGCGCCCGGCCTGGGAATTCTGGAACAGTTTTTCGCGATCTCGCGCGTGCAAGGCCACGCTGAGATTCAAGACGAGTCGTTGCGTGAGTTGCGCATCGATGGACGCTTCAAAATCAAGGTGCCCGACGACATGGCATTCAATGCCTACCTTGAAATCAGGGAACTGAATTCTGAAAACACTCCTGAAGCTTGTCTGCCGGCGAATGATGACGTGGTCACCGAGGTCAAGTTTGGCGCGACCGACGTTGAGTTGGATTGGATCAGCGACGGGTTGCGTGCGGACGTCGGCACCAAGATTAACCTGGTGGGTGGAAATGCCATCGGATTTGCCGGCTCACTCCAGACGCGCGGGCCGCTGGAGTTCGGTGGCTTCGTGATCAAGCAAGTGGGTTTCGCGATGGCGTTCGGCGAACTGGAGAACTACATCGCTGCTAACGCCCGCGTGAAACTCGGCCAGTCTTCGGAAATTGCCGGCGGACTGTTCTTCGGCAAAGCGTGCGACCTTCAACCGCTCACCACCGCGGTGATCGCGGTCAGTCCATATCTGCTGACGGCGGTGAATCCTGGAGAACTTTTCGGTCAGCCGCCATTTACAGGAGGCTTTGTCTATGGCGAAGGAATGTTCCCGGTCTTCAGTCTCGGTTGTCTCTTCGAAGTGCGAATCATTGCGGGCGCCGGTGCGTGGTTCTTCACCGAAGGACCGAGATTCGGCGGCATCATCAAAGCCGGCGTCAGCGGCACGGTGCTGTGCGTGTTGACCGCCAGTGGCGACGTCACGCTGATCGGTTCCAAACGGGACGGAGGCATGACGTTCGTTGGCATGGCACACGTCGAAGGTTGCATCGGATTCTGGCCGCTCGAATTCTGCATCGATGGCGACACCAGTGTGAAGTACGTCGAAGGCCGCGAATGGGACGCGGACGAACCGTGAGCATGCACATGAAGCGAACATCACACGTCCTTTGTCTTCTTGCCGCGTGTGTGCTGGCGACAACCGCCTTGGGGCAGGAAGCGATCGGTCCCTTCATTTCCACTGTCGGCACGACTGTTCGTGAACCGGCAACGGGCCGGGATTGGGCTTACGTGCTTTGGACCGCGAACACCCCATCGCTCGTGAATGGACGCAGCCACGCCATTTACGCCAAGGCCGGCGACGCCAATTCGCCATCGCTCTTCACTCGCGCCGCCATCGTTTCTCTGCAAACCGAAGCCGTCACATTGACGCCGTTGCTCGCGCGCGCCGCGATGCTCGGTGACGACACGAACACGTTGCACGTCGATATCGACGCGCTGTTCGGCAAATTCATTCCCGCGAACCTGCCCTTGCCGCAGAAGCTTTCAGCGGTTGTGCGCGGCGCGATCATTGATGAGCGCAATTACGGACGACTTGTCTTGCTCGCGCGAACTCATCCGTGCGTGGCCATGTCGATGGGTTTCGCGCACGCGGAACTGATCGGCCCTGGACAAACCACGTTCGAGATACGCGAGTTCGATCGTGGCACGCAAACGGATGGCGCCGTGATCGGACGCGTGACCGTGACCGCGGGGTCGCCGACACTGCTGCCTGCGCCCGGTCCCGTGGTGGAAATGCCTCAACCTTATGCGCGTGGCCACTTGAACACACAGTTGCGCTGGAGCGTGCCGGACCCATTGCGTCGTCTGAGCTTGCTGCAACACGGATACAATGTGTGGCGCGTGCGCGAGGATTACGCCGAAGCCCGCGGTTGGAACACAACGCCGCCCGCGCCGAGCGCATTGGTTTCCAACGCGCTTCAGACCACGGCCGTGCGAAGATTGAATCGCCTGCCGCTCATGATTTCAAAAACCTTCGACGCCGCCCAGGCCGCAAACGTGACGCCTCCGAATGGAGACACGAACACGATCTTCGTCATCGATGACAACGACCGTGGTCGATCCAACGTGATCACCACCCTCGATTTCACGAACGGCGCGCGCTTCTACTATTTCGTCACGGCGCGCGACATTCTTGGCCGCGACGGATTTCTTTCACCGGGAACAGAGATTCAAATCTGCGACAAGCTGCCGCCCGATGCGTTGCGTGACGTTGAAGTGGCGAACGACTTTAGCTGGCAGGGAACGACCAATCGCTTCCGTTTGCGCGTCGATTGGACTCAGGCGCTGAACCTGCCGCTCGATGAAGAACGCATTCGCGCTTACTGGGTCTATCGTTGGACCAACATCGCTGAATTGCGCGCGCGTCAGGCGAATTCGACCAACAACCGCATCGCCGTCGTGAACCACATCAATGGCCGCACGACGAACAGTTATCTCGATGGCGGTCCCAGTGCGCCCACGTTTCCCGCCGATGCGAGCAAAACTTTCTGGTACACCGTGCGGGCGGAGGACAGCGGTGTGTGCGGCGGCAACCTTTCACCGCACAGCGCACCGGTGTTCGGTGTCTTGCGTGATCGCGCAGGTCCGACGGCTCCCACCGGCACCGTTTCTGGCATTTGTTATGAGCCCGACATGAACCTCCTCGGCCGCGTGACCAATGGGAATCCGAACGCCGTGGAGAGCGACTTGTCGTTTCAGATTTCCGCTCTCGCACTACGCGGGAATCGCTTGATCGAATGGGTCGAGTTTCACGTTGAGGTCAGACCGTTTCTTTCGACCAACATTTCGGCAAGTTACAGTTCGGGCCGTCGCTACTTCAGTGCGGGTGCGATCGGTTCGTCGATTAATTTTCCCTTCGACGTGCCCGCTCAATTCGCAGGCCAGATTGTTTACTTCACGGCCACGGCTGGCTTTGCTGATGGCTCTTCCAGCACATTCATGCCGACTCAGACACTCAGTCCCGGATTGGAAAAAGGAGATCAGAGAGTCGTGCTGCTTTTTGGAGCCACCGTTCAGGAGCCAACGAGAAGCTTTCCATGTGATCGGCACTTCACCGTCGGTCCTAGCGACACGTTGCAGCCCATTGAGTTGAATATTCAGCCGATGGCAGGGAGCAAGGAACTGCGCGTGTATCGACGGGTTGACGACGGCCCACTCGAATTGATCTACCAGCGCAAGCTCGACAACTTGAACCTCGTGCCCGTCTTCGACGACACGTTCCCGCACGGTGGAGGCAAGGTCTGTTACTTCGCAACGACCTTGGATGAGCATGGCAATGCCAGCGCATTGACGAGACTCGGATGCAAATACGCGATTGAGAATGCTGCGCCTCCGCGCCCGCAACTTTCGCCAATCACACCGCTTGGTCCGCAGGCTTCGCCGCAGATGTTGCTCTCGTGGTTTTGCCCTTCGGTGAACATTGAGCGTTTTGAAGTGGGCATCGCGGCGCTCGGCAGCGAGATCATTTCAAATTGCGCGCCGGAATTTTTGGATGCCTTGCCGCAGCCGTCGTTCCCCGAATTACAAAACGTGCATCCGGACCTGACCGCGCATCAGGGGCTCGATCTCAACTCGCTCGACTTTCGCCGTTTCATCACACCACAGCCGAACGCGACGTTTGGACAGGGCGACCGTTTTGTGGTGCCCGTCGATATCGATTTGGGGCGAAGCTATTTCGTTTACGTGAAGTCCATCGCGCACAGTGGTGCGCGCAGCGAATCGAGCACGATTGAAGGTTTTATTTGGCGGGCGACCAATGCACCGCAACCGTTGGTGCCGTGGCCCGCGCGACCGATGCCGCCGATCGGGAACAGCTTCACCAAGCCTTTCACTCCAATATGGCAATTGCCCTGCGGTGAAACCAACGGCCCGAGCAATATTGTGGTGCATCTCTTCACG
>DATHEW010000909.1:0-2471 GCA_035318425.1 Candidatus Acidiferrum sp.
TGGCAAAGAATCGTCACCGCATGCTCTACGTGCCCGACGCGATGGTCACCACTTTCGAAGTGATCACCGGGAACTCCCTTCATCGCGCCATGGCAAATGTCCGCCGCTGGTCTGGCAACAGCGTGCGGCACGGCTGGCGCGCGATCCGGCTCGGGCCGGGCACCACCGGCTGGTTCGTGTGGCTGTGCCTCGTCGATCAACGCCTCACAATCTTCACCGTTTTGTTTGGGCCGGCGGTCGCGATTTTCTCGCTCGTGACGCAGCGCTACGAGATGGCTGCGGCGTACGTACTCTGGGTAATGCTCTCGCGTATGTCGCACGCTTCGATCGCCTGGCGGCACGGTCGGCGGTTCTCGATGTACTACATTCCCCTGCAGATCGTTTCCGATTGGGCTACCGCGCTCACGAAGCTCTGGGTGGTGTTTCATCCGGCGAAGCAGAACTGGCTCAACCGCGGCGCGCGCAAGCTCAACACGACGCAAGGTTCCGCGTTTTATGGCTTGCGCACGGCGTTCGCCCATTACCTCTACATTTTTTCCTGTGTCTGCGTTGGCACGGCCGTGGGATTGTTTGTCGGGTTCCTGCCGGTGTTCCGCGACGCGCGGCTGTTCTGGACACCGGGCGATAACAAAGCGTCGAAGACGTTGCGAATGCGGGAGACGCGCACCTCGCATAAGACTTTCAGCTCACACACGCTGGCGGACCAAACCATTAGCAAAGCGCAGCCTCAATAGCTTCTTCTATTAACTACATGAATACTCAAGCCAGCAACCCCACTCCTGCCGCCACACAGCCGCAGCCCTCGAAGAGCCACTTCACGCGTGTCGTCGTGATCGTTCTCATCCTGCTCCTCACCGTAGCAGCATTTGGCATTGCGATTCCTTGGGCGCGCTATCGCTACAACAACGTGGTGCTTCGCGAAGCAGCCGTACGCGGCGCGATCACGAAGATCGGCGCGCGCATCGACGGCCGGATCAAGAGCGTGGATGTGATTTTAGGGCAGCGTGTGAATCGCGGGCAGGTTTTATTGCAGATGGAAGACACACACTTTCAGGCGGCGCTCGATCACGCGCGCGGCGAACTCGCTTCAGCCGCACGCGAATTGGAGAGCGAGAAGCTCGCGATCGAGCAAACCCGGAAACGCCTGACATTCGAGATCGGGCGTTACAAAAGCGGTATCCGCAAAGCCCAGGGCGAACTCAATGCTCAAAAGAGCAGCTTGGCCCGCCTCGAAAAACAATACGATCGTGTCTCATCGCTCGTAAAAGATGGTGCCGCCGCTCGCGCGGACATGGACAAAATTACCGGTGACCGCGATCGCGCGCTGGCGCTCGTGAGCGCCGACACTGCCGTGGTTGAAGCGGCAGAATCCAACTATGAGAGAGCCATCAGCGATCTCGATGGACTTAGCGTCCGCGAAAACCGCGTGGGCGTTCTTGATGCGCAAATCGTGATCGCGCGCGCCAAGGTGGCGACGGCCGAAGCGGACGTCGAGGCGACGATTGTTCGCGCGCCTGAAGACGGCCGAGTCATCGAGACAATCGTGAACGCCGGTGGCTCCGCCAAAGTGGGGGAGCCGATGCTCTCGCTCTGGATTGGCAAGCCGTGGGTTGAGGCTTGGGCAGACGAACGCCACGTTCACAAGATCCAACTCAACAGCACGGTGGATATTTCGTTCGACTCAGCGCCCGATCGAAAATTGACTGGCCGCGTCGAAAGCATCGGGCTGGTTACAGACAAACACCTTCAGCCTTCTCCCTTCCCTTCCACGCTGCACGCGTTCGTGCGGCCCAGCGCGATGATTCCGATTCGTATTGCGCTGGAGGATGAGAACGCACCGCTTCAGCTCGGGCTTTCCGTGCTTGTGGGTATTCGCAAAGGTTCGGAACCGAGCGCCGCCGCCGCGCAACTGCACAACAGCAACATGCCGAAGGCGAGCAGCACGATCACCAACAATGGAATCAGCAAACTTTAGTCTCGAACAGGACAACAACAGCAACCAACAAAACACAATCGTCACGTCAGTATCAGAAAGGACAGCTACAGAATGAAAGTAAGTATCTTTGGTCTCGGTTATGTCGGATGTGTCACCGCCGCCTGCTTGGCGAAGGATGGCCACGAAGTCATCGGTGTCGATGTCGTCGCGTCGAAAGTGGAGAAGCTCGCCAACGGCCGCTCCACCGTCGTCGAGACAGGCCTCGACGAACTCATCGCAGAGGGTCATCGCCAGAAGCGAATCACCGCCACGACCGATGGTCGCAAGGCGGTCCTCGAGTCAGATGCATCGATCGTTTGCGTCGGCACCCCCACGGGCGCAGACGGATCGATGGACCTCACGGCGTTGCGCGCCACGATCGAATTCATCGGACGCGCCATGCGGGCCAAGATGGATCGTCACGTGGTGATCATGCGAAGCACCGTGCCCGCTGGCACGGCAGAGTCGCTCGTCCTGCCATTGTTGAACCCAAATA
>DATHEW010000910.1:0-5693 GCA_035318425.1 Candidatus Acidiferrum sp.
CGCGGCCGCGCGCACTTCGTAAACACCACGCTTCGATGTGATCGCCGCAGCCTCTTCCATCGCCAAGGTCCCGCGAGGCTCTACGGCTTCGATCGCCCCGAGTTCCGCCGCGAGCATCTCCGCGAACCGCTCCGCATTCACAGCGCCGTGCTCCACATAGAAGACGTGCGGTGAGAGACAACCCAGTTGGTTCCACGCAATCACGTCATTCGCTGCGGCAGTAAGTATTTTCTTCGTTTCAAAGCGTCCGAGCGAATCGGCGGTGATGTAACCGAAACTCACTCGATGCCCATACGGCAAAAATCTCGTGCGGCTTGGCAGGCGCATACGAATCGCATGGAGGGTTTCGTCGGAGCCAGTGGCGGTGATGCAATCGGACTCGGCGAACAGCGGCGCTTCCAGCGCTTCGCTGCCACCTGGCCATTCGGCGATTTCCAGACACGACGCCAGCTTCGGTTCCACCTCGTAGATCGAATGCGCGAAAAGTCGCGGCAGCAGTGACGTTCCGCGCGCGCACTTCACGAACTGAGCGGATCGCGTGAGGAACCCGAGCACAATGCTGAAGAGCGTCGGGTTCGGGATGTTTCCCGCGGCAACGTGAACGAGCAGATCAGGACCATGCGCGAGCGCTGCTGCGGGCGAGAGGCGATCACTCACAAAGCGGTCGAGCCGATCGGGATGACCGAGATCCTGCGTGATCAGCGCGTTCAATCCGTCGGAGGTGAACTGTTGAAAAAACATGTCGAGGCCGCGCGCGAGCGTTACCTGGTTAAAACCGGTTTCCTTCACGCCACGCTCCAGTGCCAGTCGTCGAAATGGATTGTGCGGCTCCAGCCAGCTTTGCGCCGTGGCGGCCAGCGTGTGGACGATGCTCGTGGTGGATCGCCCAAGCAGATACAGCTCGCGATTGCGTTTCAGGGTGTGGCACGCCTCCGTAACGAGCTTCGGCGTGATCGCATGGTCGGCGGGCAAATCGGCGATGAAGTAGTCTGGCAATTCCATGTCAGTGCGGAGTTTTCGCCAGAGCCATCTCACGCCGGCGAATCGCGCGCAAGCACGGCAACCCCGCGAGCGAGATGAGGAGGAATATCGCGAGCCAGCCGTAAAGGGATCGATACGGTTGTTCGTCGTGAATCCGCGGGCCGAAACTCTCCACCCACCGTCCGTCGATCCAGTGCGACAGATTCCCCAACAGACCACCAATTGTGATGAACAGCCCGAACACTCGCCCCCGCACCGCGTCGGGAACGGATTCCATCAGCGCCGCTTCCACGATGGGATAACTCGCCATGAAAAAGAATCCGTAGGCCAGCAACGCAGGCAGTATCCATTCATTGGGCACGCGCGGAAAAATGGCGACCAATACCGCCGAGATCACCATCAACACCGCGGCCCATTTCATCCGCGAGCCGTCGCTGAGATGTCCGAAGAGCGGATTGCTGATCGCGGACGCCAAAAAGATGAAGCTGATCGTGAAGCCAGTTCTTTCCACGTCAAACCCACGCGCCTTCTGCAGAAAGAGCGAGCCGACAGTGCTCATGCTGCTGCCTGCGAAATCTCGGAAGAAAAAGAACAGCGCCGCGAGCAGGAACATGAGCCAGAGCGTCGGCGTCGGAAACATCGGCTCCTTCGGCTTGAGAGCGTGAGGTTCCTTGCTCGGCTCCGCGCCATGTTCATCCGCAAGCCAGGCGAAGAGAGCGGCGCCCACGAGGCCGGCAATCCCGAGTTCCAACACGGGCACTCGCCAGTCATGTGCGATTTTCGCGCGCCAGCCTGCGTAGAACGGACCGATGAAAAATCCGATGCTCGCACCAATACCGAGCAAGCCGAGCGCGCGACCGGCTTTGCCGGGATACAACCGCGCCACCAGTGCAGTGGCCGAGGGATGAAAAAAACTTCCTCCGAGTCCCGCAACAACAACCGAGGCAATGGCGAGCGAATAAGTCGGCGCGAGCGCAAGCCCGATGAACCCGAGTCCATTGATCACAAGGCCAATGCTCAGCAACCTCTTGCGACTGAACCGGTCCGCGAGAATGCCCATGGGATAGCTCGGTAGAAAATACGCGACCAACAATAGCGTGAGCAGCAGCGTGGCGTCCTCGATTTTATCGCGCCCGTAGAAATTCTGGATAAGCAGGAACAGCGGCGTCAGTGCCATCTGGTAAATGTGCGTGAACGCGTGAAGGACGGTCGCGAGCACGAGCGTGCGAGAGCGGTGGTTCTTCATCGCGGCACGCCGAGACTCATCAGCGAACAGCCCCGCGCCTCTGCCGCCGTTGCGCGGCCGAGGAGTTCAAAAACATCACCGCGTCGCACCGCCAGGTCTTCCGTTTGGATTGCCATCACCGAACGGACATTTGCGAGATCGACGATGCGAAGCAACCCGGTTTCGCCATCAGACACTTCCAAGTTGGATTCGGGTGAAATGATTTGCGCGCGGGCCCACGCCGGGAAGCGGAGCACTCGATGCTCTTCTGTGCCTTGCGAAGGCGCGGACGCTTCCGACGTTTCGACAACGCAGTCGTAAGCCTGGGAACTCAGCTCGCTCATGCCGTATTCGGTCACGATGTGAGTCCGCGCGATGCCGAGATGCTTGCTGATCAACGTGTGCAGTTCCGCTTTCGGAATCTCTCGCGAGCGCCCTTTGTAGCCGCCGGTTTCGAGCGCACGCGAACCGCGCGCCAGTCGATAGCGCATGTTGTTGGCGGCAAAGTGATCGACGAGTTGAACAAAATTGAAGGCAGTGCCGAGCAGCACGAGCGGACGATTCGCGCACATGCTTTTGCGAATGGCGAAGAGCGCGCGATCCATCTCGATCGTCCACGCACCGGATTCGTCAATTCCACCGACGAACAGCGAATCGCGCGCGCCGAACTCGCGAAGCGCGGCGTCGAACATGTGGACGAGCGATGAGTTGGGAGCGAGTTCACGCGGCGGGGTCAGGCTGAGCATGGGCAGCTTGTCGATCGGGCCGAGGAGTTGTTCCTCCACCAGCACCTCGAGGTCTCTGAGCAGGTGGCGCTCGAACCAAGGCAGCAGTGAGGCTTCGTAAATCGCCAGCGACTCGACGGAATGAAAGTGGCGGCTGCGCTTCTGTTCCGTCGTGCCGCTGGAGAAAAAAACAGTCGTCCTCTCGTCGGGCGCGAGGCTCGTGAGTTCGAGCTCCTTGAACGCGCTCGCGGGAACAGCGGGGATGTTTTGCCAATCGGAAATCATGTCGGGATTGATCCGACGAAACTCACACAAGGCGCGGTAAGCCGCATTGCCAGCGAATTGAAGACGGAACAGTTCGAGCGCGAGATCGTTGAAGCCGGGCGCAGTTGCGGCGCGTTGCATCGAGTCCCGGATGAACTCACGCAAGCGCGCCGCAAAATCAGAAAAGGTAGATGTCATGCGGTTTTAGTCGTGCGCGCTCGCGCACAGGCTGGTTCGCCGCCACAGCCTCGTGACAGTTAGAAATTACTTCTGCTGCGTCGCCCAATCCCACGTGAGCGTCACCTGATCGCCCGTCTTGATGGACAGACCGAGGAGACTCGGTGCCGGAGGCGGGACTTTGTAGTCGGTCATCTTAAGTTTGTAGACGCCCATAGTCCGAAGCGCCTTGCCGCTGCGCGTCATCGTGACAGGAAAGCTGACCGCGTTCGTCGTGCCTTTAATAACAAGCTGGCCTTTGCTGTCGAAATTGTAGGGACCATCTGCGCTCTTCGGCGTTTCCTTCAGCGTCAGTTCGCTCAGGATGTAGTGAATCCTCGGAAAATTCGTCTGGCTCATCGCCTGATACGTGACGTTGTCCATGGTCGTCTTGCCACTCTTGAGAGTGCGAACAGGAATGGTGATTTCCACTTTTGCCGGCACCTTGCCGGGCTTGGCCTTCGTGGGATCGGCAACGAAACTCGAGTCGAGTTCGAGCGTTCCGGCAATGATGCCGCCTTCGATGGTCCAATCATGGATCGTGGAGGTGCCATCGATCTTCACTTTGCTGCCGGAGGGCTGCGCGGCAAATGTCGTCATCTGAGCGCGGGCAACCAGTGCCGCAGCGAGAGTGAGGGTGAGTGTCAGGAGAGATGTAGCTTTCATCATGTGTGTTCGACGTAAACGGGTGGACTAAATTTCAAACAGGTCTTTCTCGATCTTCACGCGCTGGCGTTTAGCGACGGCCTCCGCGCCCTTGATGGCGAGCACCGTGGCCTCGAAACCTTCCTGCGCGCTCGCGGCCGGCGCCCTGCCCTTCATCGCGGCAAGAGACTCGCGCAATGCCGCCTTGTCGTTCACATCGAAACTATCTGCGAAGTCCTGAACCGCATTGCCGTAGAACTCGCAGTTTTCGAGAAAGCTCTTGAGCGCGAAATAAATCGGCGGCTCGGGATTGGGCGCTTCGAGCGTCCCGCCCTTCTCCTGCGCGGTGCTCTTGCTGGCGTTGGCGACGAGGGCGATGCCCGTCTCGTTGCCGAACACTTCCTTGCGCGCATAAACTTCCCAGCCGAGCAGTGCTGCGTCAGTTTCTTTAAACATCCACGCTTTGTTGCCGCGATTGAGCACGGTGGAGTCAGAGCCGTAAATCACTTCATACTGGCTGTCGAATGACGTGCCGAGCGTGGCTTCAAAATTCAACGTGACGCCATCCGCGTACTCATAGATCGCTTGGACCGTGTCATCGACGGAGCGTCCGTCCTGATAGACCGCAATGTTGCCGAAGCCCGTGACGGCGACAGGACGCTTGTTCCAAAGCCAGTTCACAACGTCGATCTGCTGAATGCCGATTTCGCCGATAAGGCCGAGCGACGTGTCCTTGTCGAGACGCCAGTTCAGTTCCTTCTCGCGTTCCGACGTGGGAGCGCTGCGCCGCCAGCTCTGTTTCTTGTGCCATTGCGCACGGGCTTTCACCGGCGCGCCCGCCGCGCCGCTGCGGACGAACCCCATGAGGAACGCCTGGTGCGGATGCGAACGGAGCAACTGGCCGGACTGAAAATAACTGCGCGGATTATCGCGGGCCCCCTTCGCAATGGCGCGTGCATCATCGATGCTGTTGGCGAGTGGTGACTCGCAGTAAACGTGCTTACCCGCCGCAAGCGCTGCGAGCACAATGTCCTTGTGCTGGTGCGTCGGCGTGGAGACCACCACGGCCTGCACGTCCTTGCTCTCAAGCACCTTCTTGTAATCGGTATAGCCCTGGGCTTTCGGCGCAGCTTCCTTGGCGCGCCGGAGCGAAACCGCATACGGATCACAAACACCCACCACCTCGCCGCGCGGCAGGAGCGCGAGTTGGTTCAAGATCCCGCGGCCCCAATCGCCGCAGCCGATCACGGCGATGCGCTGTTTCGAGATGATCGCATTGGCGTCGAACTTCGTTCCGTCAGCGGGTTTTTCCTGGGCAAACAATGGTACTCCTCCCATGGCGGCCACCGCGGCGACGAATGAGCTGTTCTTTACGAAATCGCGGCGCGACAGGTCGATCGAGCCATCCTGGGAAACGGGCAAGTTATTCATTTGTTAAATGGACGCTGAAAATCCGTGCTCCATTTCATGAAGTCAAGCGGACACCCGCAAGACATGAGACGAAAGACGTCATTTGCCATTTGCTTTGCGCCCCTTGTGCCGTGGTGAAATACCTTGGCCGCAGCAAAAAGCGCCGGGACCAATCCCGGCGCTCGCAAAAACAAGATGCTGTGCTGATCAGAACCCAACCCGAAGCC
>DATHEW010000911.1:0-9881 GCA_035318425.1 Candidatus Acidiferrum sp.
TCACTTTGTCGCGGACGTTGCTCACTTTGTCGCGGACGTTGCTCACTTTGTCGCGGACGTTCCTCACTTTGTCGCGGACGTTGCTCACTTTGTCGCGGACGTTGCTCACTTTGCCGCGGACGTTGCTCACGCGGCACCGGGGCGATACGACGGCGGTCGTCTCGTTGCGGTTCTCCGCGTCCTCGCGGCGCAGGACGTGCACTGCCCTTTTCCTGTGTCAGACGGAAATCCACCTGCTTCTTGAACGTGTTCACCTTCGCGATCTGCACTTCGACATTGTCGCCGAGGCGAATGATGCGTCGGGTGCGCCGGCCGATGAGATGATTGCGCGCAGGATCGAAGACGTAGAAGTCATCTTCCATCGTTGAGAGCGGCACGAGTCCGCTCATGCTCAGGCCCGGCACATCGACGAAGAATCCCATGTTCCGCACATCGGTCACGAGCGCAGCGTAGCGCTGCGGTTCGCCGGACTTGAGTTGTGCGTTCAGGAAGGCGAAGAGTTTTACGTCCTTGCTGTCGCGCTCGGCATCCGCGGAGTTGCGTTCCGTATCCGAGATGTGATCGGCGGTGAGCTTGAGCGTATGCTTCGAGCCGTGGCTGCTCTGGAACAGCGCACGATGCACCACGAGGTCTGCGTAGCGGCGAATGGGCGAGGTGAAGTGCGCGTATTTTTTCTTGGCCAATCCGTAGTGGCCCAATGGTTCAACCGCGTATCGCGCGCGCATGAGTGATTTAAGAAATCCAATCTTCAGCGCCTGGCCGATCGGGATTGCGTTCAGCTTTTGCAGCAGGCGTTGGACTTCGTTGCGGTTGTTGAGATTTCCGCACGGCACATTGTGGCTGAGCACTTCTTCGCGATATTCCAGCAAGCGTTTTTCGGCCGGCTCCTCGTGGATGCGATAAATCGCCGCGAGGTTCTGACCCATCAAGCGCGTCGCCACCGCTTCATTCGCGAGCAGCATGTACTCCTCGATCAATTGGTGCGAAACGTCGTTCACCACTTTCTCGATGCGCTCGACGCGGCCTTGTTCATCAAGGCGAATCTTCATTTCAGGAAAATCGAGATCCAGTGAGCCAGCCTTGAAACGCAATCGCCGGATGCGCTGCGCCAACTCATGTGCCTGATGCAGCATCTCCTCGATCGGTCCCGCCGGCTTTCGTTGAAGAATCGCGAACACCTCCTGGTAGCTGAAGCGGCGTTGCGAATGAATGACGGCAGAATAGAACTTCGTGCTCAGCACGCGGCCTTCGTCCGACACGAGAAACTCCACGCACTTCGTCAGCCGATCGACGTTTGGTTTGAGCGAGCAAAGTTCATTGCTCAACGCCTCCGGCAACATGGGAATCACCCGGTCCACGAGATAAGTCGAGTTGCCGCGACGACGCGCTTCGTCGTCGAGCGCGGTGCCGGGCTTCACATAGTGCGACACGTCGGCGATGTGAACCCACAGCTTCCATTGATCCGGTGACACGCGTTGCAGGCAAATGGCGTCATCGAA
Organism: Candidatus Acidiferrum sp.; assembly: GCA_035318425.1. Lineage (GTDB taxonomy): Bacteria > Verrucomicrobiota > Verrucomicrobiia > Limisphaerales > SIBH01 > JANNGC01. The sequence continues at coordinate 1,500 of DATHEW010000911.1, forward strand.
ATCCTTCGCGTCATCGGGATCAATCGTCACGACCTGATGCCTTCGGCAATCGGTGCGGGCCGCCGTTTCATCCGCGCGCACTTCGCTGCCGATCGCGCGCGCCTCATCCAAGGCGTCCTTCGGGAAGTGCAGCGGCATGTTGTATTGGCGCAGGACCGAAAGCATATCGACGCCTTCCTCGTCCGGCGCGCCAAGCACTTCGATGATTTCGCCTTCAGGATTCGTGTGCCGGGATTCCCATTCGTGCAACTCCACCACGACTTTATCGCCCACGTGCGCGGGCCGGCCCACGTCGCGCGGCTCCGGCACATACACGTCGTGAGAAATCCGCGGATCGTCGGGAATGACGTAGAGAAATTGTCGCCCGCGTTGCAGCGTGCCGACGAATTGCGCGCGCTTGCGCTCCAAGATGCGGATCACGCTGCCCGTGTTCTCCGGCGTGCCGCGAGACCGGAGCCCTTGGGGCCGCACGTCGCGCCGCACCAGCACACGGTCTTCGTGGAATGCCGTTCCCGTCGCATTCTCGGGAATCGCGATTTCTTTGATCGTCGGATCATCCGGCTGAAGGAATCCCTTCCCGCCTCGGTTCATCCGAATCTTTCCCGGGATCAAATCCGCTTCGCGCGGTTCGATGTATCGGTTCCCCTTCGTCCGCACGACACGCCCGTCGTGTTCGAGTGTCCGCAGAACTTCCTGCAAATCCTGCTGCCGATTCGGCGGCAGGCCGAGCGCGTGAAGCAACTCCGGCACGTTCGAAGGCGCGTAATCATTGCGCCCCAGTAATTCCAAAATCTGTTCTTCCATAGTGTTCATCTGGTGCGTGAACTCGCCGGATTCACATTGTGACGGGCCGCACTCCTGCGGCCAGCATACATTTCACGGCGCGAGAACCAACAGGTGAAAGTACCCGGAACCAAACCAAGGTTGGTAGGGTACGCTGTCCTCAGCGCGCCGGGGTGAGGCGGCGCGGCGCGGTGCGGTGCGGACCCGGCGAGATGCGGGGGCACGTTGTTAACGTCAAAATGCTTGGTCGCAATTCCACCCGCTGCAACGCTTCGGCACTGCGACTCCCGGGTCGCCACCTGTTATGCATCAATTCTCATTCTCTCTGCCACCGCGTCTCGGGGCGCTCTTGGCCGCGTTGATCCTCATCTCCGCGTCGTGCCTGCGGATGCAGGCGCAGGCATTCATCGTATCGACGGTTCCCGCGAATGGCGCGTCCGGCGTGTCGCCATCCGCCGCTGTCATTTTCACCTTCGACCAGCAAATGGATACTGCGGTCACTGGGGCTGACTTCACCGACACCATGACCTTCATGCCGCTCCCTACGACATCGACGTGGAGCGAGAACGACACGGTCCTGACCTGCACGCCATCGCCGGCGTTCCCGTCGAGCAGAATGATTGTCTGGATCGTGGAAGGTGAAAGCCTCATCGGCGATCCGTTAGAGGACGAGGCGGGGTTCTTCACCACGAGTTCCACCGGCGGCAACACCGGTTCGGGCACCAATCGCATCAGCGCCTTCGGCGTTGGGAAACTTCACTCCTACGATCAGTCCTCGGCTGGCGCGGCGACGCTGGACGACGGCATTCCCTATCTCTTCACCGCCACGACAACCCTTGCCTCGAATCGTACGGCGAACAGCGTGAGCGTGATGTTGCCCACGATGGCGGTGTCCAATCTCACGCAGAACTTTCTTCATCCGGAGAGCTTCTTTCTCTTCGCCGATCACGTGGATCTCGCGTCGTTTAACAACACATTTCCCGCGGGCAACTATTTGTTTAACGTCGTGGCGCCCACGTCGAATCAACAAGTGACCGTCAATCTCCCGGCGTCGCTGACCCAGCCCAACGCGCCGCACATCGCGAATTTCGCCGCGGCGCAATCCGTAAACGCCACGCAATCGTTTCAACTTTCCTGGGACGCATTCCAGGGAGGCACGGCTGCCGATCACATCTCAGTGTCGGTTGGAGAAGCGTTCCGCAGCCCGGACTTCGGCGCTCCCGGCGCATTGAACGGCACGGCGACGGCGATCACGATTCCTGCCGGCACTCTGCAGTCCAACTCCAACTACAACGCCACGGTGAGTTTTTTCCAGTTCACGAGCAGCAGCAACGCGAGTTACACCACGATTGCGTACATCGCCACGACCACCGACTTCAGCTTAGTCACGTCCAGCGGCATCGCGACGTTGCCGCTAGTTTTCACCAATGCAGCATGGTCGGGCGGAGCCTTCGCGTTCGATGTTCTTTCGTCACCCGGCCAGCTTCTAACGGTGGAGTACAGTTCGACCTTGCTCACGAACGGATGGCAGCCGCTACTGACGACGAACAGCGCCACGGGACTTGCGCGCATCTCGCATGCAGCGACAAACCAGCATCTGTTTTATCGCGCGTGGAAGAATCCTTGAGGCAGATCGGCGTGCTCATTGCCGCGTGATCTTTGGCTCGAAGACTCCCGAAATCTTGTGTCCGTGTTTGACTCACATCGTGGACGCCTCCAAGTTCGCGGCGCGGCCTCGGAGAAACCGACATTCCGCGGACGTTAATCACAACACCAAACGACAGACTCATTATGGGCGACCGATCACCGAAATCCGTGAACAAGAAGGCGACGCAGAAACAATCCAAAGCCAGCACCGCCACCCAGGCGAAGAAGCAGGCTGAAGTGGCGAAGACCGCCGCAGGCAAGAAGCGCTGACCAACGCAGCAAGTTTTCCGGGCGCCGCAACGAATCTCGTTGCGGCGCTCTTCTTTTCATCCTGCGGGTCAAGGTAGTCTCACGCTGGAATTCCCTTGGCCGCCGTGCGCGGTGACTCGCAACGTTGCTTCACTTGAGAGGCATTCGTAAGCGAGTCCGCGAATTCGCGCAGCGAACGATGGCGTTGCCTCGATTTGGTGGACCGGCGGACGCACTTGGACTGCACTGTGTCTGGTTTCCATTCACGTTCTCGCATCGTGGAAACTCAGGACATTGAATGTCTCAAACATGAACTCGAATGCCACGCGTGCATGTTTGGAAGGCGGACGAGCCGAGTTCGAGCGATCGGGGATTCAGGATTGTGGGCGTGTGGAACGTTTCAGCGATCGGCAGGTAGCGAGTCTTCTCTCCGCGCTCGATCGATCAGAAAACATTCCATGCCCGGCAAACCTACCAGCGCCAGAAGGCGACGCGGACCAATTCCCACGCGGCGAGGAGACTTTCCCAGAAACTCTTCGAGCAAGCCGCCAACCCGCCGAGCACCAGGGCGCCCGCGCCGAGACCAATCAGCCCGAGCATCGGATTGAGGCCCGGCATGGTGCCAATGATCATGCCGAGAATGGCGCCAACCACGGCTCCGTAAAAGAAACGGTGTTTCACATCGAACGGATCATCTTGAGCGGGGCGCATAGTCGAACGTGATAGAGAACACAGTTCCCTCGTTAGGAAAAATTGTTTCCGCACGAGCCATCATTTTTCGCGAAGCAATCCGCACGACGGACGACACACAATCGACCTTGCTGGCCACACCGAGTCCAGGCCGCTGTTTGACGAGAATCACTTCTCGATGGGTTTGCCAGCTTTCTTCCATCCTTGGACGCCCGCCGGAAAATTCACCACGTTGGTGAAACCGAGTGCTTCGAGTTTCTTGCATGCCTTCGCACTCCGCACGCCCGCCGCGCAATGGACGAGATACGTCTTCGACTTATCCAACTTCGCGATCTTCTCGTCGAAATCCGGCGCGGCGATTTCGATCAGCGTGGCGCCGGGAACATGGCCGGCCTTGAACTCCTTCTCCGAGCGCACATCGAGAGTGATGTTCTCTTTGTTCTGGCGCAGTTTGTCGAACTCGTCGATGCCCACAACTTTTGTCGTCGGGTCGGCAGCAAAGGCGAGCGCCGCGCAAAACAGAAAAACAGAAACGGTCTGACGAGTTTTCAGCATGACTTTGTCTGACGCAGAAGAGCGGGCGTGTCATCAAGATTGTTGCGGCACGGCTCGTCTCGATGATTTTCTCGTTCAAACGCCGCGCGTAACCTCAGCACCGCTTCAGCCGTCATCCTTGGACGACTCAACCGCCTCATGTCGCACGTGAAGCAACTTTTGTCCGGGTTTTCACATTGCAAGTGAAGACGTTACGGCGAAAACACGTCTGAGTTCACCCAGTTCCCAATGCCGCGCTGTGCGGCGGGTACGAATTACGAGTTGGATTCAACATTGCGAGATCGGGAAAAGAACAGTACTGCGCCGCACCTGCGGAACATCGGGTGGCGGCTGGCCGCGCATGTTTCCGCCGCACTCGCCATCATATTATTGATGGGCTGCACGGCGGCGCAGCATCGTCGCGCGGCCGATCGCGAGACATACGGCATCGTTGCCCAAGCCGAGCGTGAGATATTTGGGACGACGAATGCGTTCAGCATCGACACGCCGTATTCGGGACGCGAGCCGAAGGAAATCCTTCCGCAGGAACTCATCAATAATCGCCAGCGCACTGGCGTCCGCACATTGAGGCTGGAAGATGCACTCGATATCGCCGCGACCCAAAGCCGACGATATCAGGCGGCGAAAGAGGTGCTATACCTGACGGCGCTCACATTGACTGGCGCGCGGCATGAGTTCAGTCCGCAGTTCTTCGCCGGAGCGCGAGGCGAATATCTTCATACCTACAGGACGGAAAACGGGGAGGTGCGCAGCGAAAATTTAGCGTCGCTAAGGAGCGCCGTCGGCGTTAGCCAATTTCTGAAGACGGGCGGGCGACTGAGCGCGGCGTTGGCGAATGATGTATTGCGCTACTACACCGGTAAGCCGCGCCAGGAAATCATCTCGCTCGTTACAGTGAATTTCACTCAACCGCTGCTGCGCGGATTTGGAAGGAACAATCCCGATGTCGAAGCCCTGACGCAGGCCGAACGCAACGTGATCTACGCGATCCGTACCTACAGCCAGTTTCAAAATCAATTCGCAGTGGAAATCACAAGGGATTATTTCGACTTACTGGCGCAGCAGACCGTAATTCGCAACCGCTACACAAACTATCTCAGCCGCGTAACAGCGACAGAACGTCTGGAAGCGCGCGCCAAGGATCGCGAGCAGATCGCCAGCGTGGACCAGGCTCGTCAGGCGCAACTCACATCGCGCAACAATTACGTGGATGCACTCGCGCGATACCAAACATCGCTCGATCAATTCAAGATCAAGTTGAGCGTCCCCCTCGGTGAGCGATTCGCCCTTGATCCGACGCCGCTGGAACGTCTTGTTGCCGTAGGGTTGATCGATGTTCCGCTCGATCCTGACCGCGCCTTCAAGAGTGCGGTCGAGCGCCAGATGTTGCTGCTGAATGCGATCGATGAGTTTGAGGACATCAAGCGCAAGGTAAGCATGTTCAAGGATCAGTTGCGCGCCGATCTTCGGTTATTTGGCGACGCTTCGTTGCAATCCGAGGGCGCGGAAGATTACACCCAGTTCGACCCCAAAAAAGTCCGCGCCGGCGTAGGTCTGGAGCTCGATCTTCCAATCGATCGATTGCGCCAGCGCAACACATATCGAGCATCCCTTGTCGCCTTCGAATTGGAAATCCGCGAACTTGGACTGACACTTGATAATCTCAAAGATGACATTCAGGGCGGGCTGCGCACTCTGAACTTGCGCCGGCAAAATTTTGAGATTCAACGCAACGCTCTGGAACTCGCCAATCGCCGCGTCGCGAGCTCCACCATGTTGCTCGAAGCCGGCCGCGCCGAGGTTCGCGATCTTATCGAAGCGCAGGACGCGCAGATTAACGCACAGAATGCCGTGACCGCCGCGATCGTCAGTTATCAGGATGTGCGACTACAACTCATGCTGGACATTGGAGCGTTGCAAACGTCCGAGCCTGACTTCTGGCTCAAGGACCACGTCGCGGCGTTTTTCGGTGAACCATTGCCCACGGCGGAGGCGCGTCCAGCGCAGACCACTGTGCTTCCACCAGAGAACTATTTGATCAACTGATGAAACTCTTGAGATCGCTTTTCAAACTGCTACGACGGCGGCCCGTCTTGAGCATCGTCGTGGTGCTTGTCGTTGGCGTCGCGATCGCGTTCGCCATCAAACCGAAGCGCGCGAAGGCGAAGCTTAATTTCTACGAAGCCAAGCGGAGTGACGTGCTGATCTCCGTGGTTGAAGGCGGGACGATCGAAGCCGTGGACGAGGAAGTGATCCGCAGCGAAGTCGAGGGCATGGGAGCGCGCATTATTTTTCTCGTGCCTGAAGGAACCACCGTCAAGAAGGGCGACCTGCTGGTGGAACTCGATTCCTCCGCGGCGCAGGACAACGTGAACCAGCAGCAGATCAACGTGGAGAAGGCGCAGTTTGCTTTGGTGCAGGCGGAGCAGGCGGGTGAGATCGGGAAGAGCACGGTGGAAAGCGAGGTCCAGGCGGCTGATCTTAAGCTCGAGTTCGCCAAATCTGATCTCGAAAAATATCTGAAAGCCGATGCGGCCCAACTCGTGCGCAACGCGCAGATCGAAGTCACGAATGTGATGGAGACGTTGCAGATCAACGACGAACGCCTTGAATGGACGGAAGCATTGCACAAGAAAGGTTTTGAGACCAAAGGCAACCTGGACAAGGACCGTCTCGCCGTTTCACAAGGACGACTGAAACTGGAGCAGGCGCAGAAAGCGTTGTGGATGATCGAGACTTTCGACGCGCCCAAGAAGAAGCGTGAGCTGGAAGCAGCGATGCAGGAAGCGAAGGAATCGCTCGATCGCGTGAAGCTCCAGGGCGAGCGCAAGATCGCACAATGGAATGCGGATGTGATGTCTCAAACGAGCACGCTCGACCTCAGCAAAGCCAAGCTGGAGCGCGATATGCGCCAACTCGCCGCCACCAAGATTTATGCGCCGAACGATGGATTGGTCGTTTACGCGGGCGGCGGCGGTGGCGGGCGATTCAGCAGTGAATCGATGATCGAGGAAGGCGCCACGGTTCGTTTTCGCCAGGAGATCATCAAACTGCCTGACGTGAGCGCGATGAAGCTGCAGGTGAAAATCCACGAGTCGCACATCAATCAGATCCAGCGCGGGCAGCTTGCGTATGTGGTGTTGGATTCCAAACCGGATCAGCGTTTCGAAGGCGTGGTGAATCGTGTGGCGCCGTTGCCTGATTCGAGCAGTCGCTGGAGCAATCCCAACCTCAAGGTGTATGCGACGGAGATCCTCGTCACTGACATGCTGCCGAATGTGAAGCCGGGCGTCTCGGCACGCGCGGAGATTCTGATTACCAATCTCGACGATGTCATCGCAGTCCCGCTCCAGGCGGTGACGACGCGCGGCGGTAAGCCAGTCGTGTTCGTCGATGAACCGCCCCGGGCGGTTTCAGTGTCGATCGGTCAGTACAACACGAAGGTCATTGAGATCGTGTCCGGTGTGAAGCCGGGTGATCGCGTGTTGTTGTCGCCACCGGTGGATGCAGATGAAAAAGATCTGGGCGGGTCCGTGGTTGGTCCCGGTGAGACACCGGCCGTGCCAGACTCGAACAAGGTGCAAAGAGCGTTCGCGCGTGCCGCCGGGGGAGAACACCAACCGCGCGATGGCGGCTTTTCCGCGCGATATAGAATGGCCGGAACCAACGGCGTGAATTCCCGCCGGCGCCCTGGAAGTGCCTTGTCGAGCCAGCCCGCCGCGGATGCTCTTCGCAAAGCAGTGCGGGGCGATGGTCAAAAGCGTGTTGATACCGTGCCTGCCGCCAAGTCGGAGCAAGGTCGCAGCGAGAAGACCAGACCCGCTCCCCTCCCGTGACGAAAGCGCAGCCGATCATTCGTCTCGAAAAGATCGAGAAGCATTACGCCTTGGGAAGCGAAGTGTTGGTACGCGCGTTGAACGGTGTTGATCTGGAGATCGATCCCGCTTCGTACATCGCGATCATGGGACCTTCCGGCTCCGGAAAATCGACCATGCTCAACCTCCTCGGCTGCCTCGATCGGCCGACGAGCGGACGTTACTTTCTCGGCGGCATCGACGTTTCGAAAATGCCGGACGATGAATTGTCCGAGGCGCGCGGCAAACGAATTGGTTTCATCTTTCAATCTTACAATCTCATCGCGCAACTCACCGTGATCGAGAACATCCAGGTGCCGCTGATGTATCAGGGTGCTGATCTGGCCGCGCATTACGATCGTTGCGTGCAGTTGGCGAAACTCGTCGGGCTTGGCGATCGGCTCGATCATCGGCCATTCCAGCTTTCCGGCGGACAACAGCAACGAGTGGCCGTTGCTCGTTCACTCGTCAACGATCCGCTTATGATCCTCGCCGATGAACCCACCGGCAATCTCGACAGCAAGACCGGCAAAGAAGTCCTCGAAATGATCGACGACTTGAATCAGCAGGGCAAAACGATCGTGCTGGTGACGCATGATGAAAA
>DATHEW010000912.1:0-10218 GCA_035318425.1 Candidatus Acidiferrum sp.
CCTACAAATAAATGCCGCACCCGTCTCGTGCGTCCGAACATCGCGGCGACCATACTGTCGCCAGACAATTGAACAATGCATCGCACGATTTGTTTCGCCACGTTTCTCGTCGCACACATCGCCCTCGCGGGCAACTGGCCACAGTTCCGCGGGCTGCAAGGTTCCGGCGTCGCAATCGACAACGACGTGCCGGTGCATTTCGGGCCGCAGTCGAACGTCTTGTGGAAAGCAGAAGTGCCCGCCGGCCATTCATCGCCCGTGATCTGGCGAGATAAAATTTTCCTCACGGGTTTCGCCGATGAAGAACTTCAGACGTTCTGCCTCAATGGCCGCACGGGCCGCGAGTTGTGGAGACGCAGCGTGAAGCCCACGAAACTCGAGCGTGGCACGCGCAACAGTCATCCGGCCACCTCCACGCCATGCACGGACGGTGAAACGTTGTTCGTTTACTTCGGATCATTCGGCGCGCTGGCGTATGACTTCGATGGAAAGGAGCTTTGGCGCACGTCCTTGCCGGTGCCCATCACGCAACATGGCGCGTCCAGTTCACCGGTGCTCACGGGCGGCGTGGTCATTCTCCAGCGCGATGCGGATACGGATTCGCACCTCCTCGCGCTGAACAAACGTGACGGGAAGATGGCTTGGAAAACCGAACGCCCCGATGCACGCAGAAGTTTCTCCACGCCACTCGTGGTAGGGCGCGCTGTTCTCAGCACACCGCATGGCGAGGCGATCACGGCGCGGCGCGGTGAGGACACCGCGCCCTACCAAATCATCGTTCCCGGCACCTTGCGTGTGGCCGCTTACGACGCAAAAGACGGACGCGAGTTGTGGACTGTGCGTGGCCTGCCGAACGAGATGTGCAGCTCTCCCGTGTTCGGCGATGGATTAATTTTCATCGCGGGTTGGACGCCGGGTGCGGGCGTGGCCACTCTTCCGAACTTCGATGCTCTATTGGAACGAGGCGACAAAAATCAGGATGGTAAACTGTCACAAGCCGAAGCGCCGCCCGGCCCATTGAAGCAGCAGTTTGTTTACACCGATGCCGACAAGGACGGCTTGGCCACGCGCGCGGAGTGGAACGCGATTTCCGAAATTTTTTCCCGTTCGGAGAACGTCGCGCTCGCGATTCGCCCCGGTGGCAGCGGAGACATCACGAAGACTCACGTGGCGTGGAAGCAGACCCGCGGCCTGCCTTACGTGCCGACTCCCCTGCTCTACGATCATCGTCTCTATTTGGTGCGCAACGGTGGCCTGCTCTCGTGCTTCAACGCCACGAACGGCGCAGCGGTGTTTCAGGAGGAACGCATCGGCGCGCTCGGTGATTATTACGCGTCGCCGGTGGCAGCGGGCGGAAGGATTTGCGTCATCTCGCAAAGCGGCACGGCCACGATCCTTGCTGCTGGAGATGAACTGAAAGTGCTTGCGCGCAACACTCTTGGAGGCGCTGTGCTCGCAACGCCGGCGATCAGCGACAACACACTTTACGTGCGCACGGCGACGGCACTGTATGCATTTCGGACGGCGGACTGAACCGCTAGCCATTCGGCAGGTAGCGGCCTTCCTGAAATTTGGCGACGCGGGAAAATGGGAAAAGATTGAGCCACAAGCAGACGGATTCTCTGCGCTTCGTAAGAAATGCAGACAGCTTGGCGTGCTGTTAATCGAATCAAGGCCGCGAAAGAAAAAATAGCGCCTTGGAACTCTTACCAGATGGAGCAGCGCAACTGCTACATGCAGGGGAAGATGTTCATAGCGCAAGGGGACTCGTGAAGCCGAAACGAGCCGCCTAGAAAATAAAACGGCGTGGTGAGACGCCCGCAAAGTCGAACCACCACGCCGCAAGGCAAAACAAAAAGACGAGTCCGGTGCTTTAACACCGAACGGGGCGCAACTGAGCAGGGTTTATCTTGTAGCCGAATCAAAAGCGGTTGATTTGAGTTCAAGAACCCTGTTCTTGGAAGAACCAAAGTGGACAGGCGTAATCACGGGACGATTAGACGCGCTTCCTGTTTGCGGTTAAAGCGAATCGTCGCCAGCGTGAGCGCAGTGCCTCGCCGCGCCAAATTAAAGTCCCGACGATGAACACGAACTCCGCGACCTTCTTTCAACGCATCACAGATGAAGGCTCGTTGTTCATCTGGGCTTGGCTCATCGGCTTGGGATTCGCTGCCGACTTCGTGTATCTGATTTGGAAGACGTTGCGCCGACGGTCACATTGACGCAGCAACAATCCGTTGGGACATGACCCAAGAGATGGTGAGTTTTGAGCTTCAGGTTCTGAATTGCACACTTGCAGCACGTGGTTCACGCCTCGTCGACGCCCGCGGGATCACGCGTGCTCGGGATGCTTCGTTGTTGAACTTTTAAGTGCGCCCGCTCGTTCGTTACAGCCCTCGTCCGTGCTGAACCTTAGTTCAGCATACGCGTTCATAGTGATCATGAAAACGGATCACGTTTCTTGAAGACTGATTTCAGGTTGATGGCACGGTGTGTGGTTCCTGCCTCCCGTGCGGTCAGAGACGCACCGAAAACAACCTGAACTACTAAATATTCTATGAGGTGGAAAAACCCAAAACGAAGGATCGCGCGCTTACCCATGACGGTGGGCGCTTGTGTAGGCAGCGCACTGATTGCATCCAGTTCATGTGCATTCGCACAAGCTGAAAGTGGCGGCACGGTGCGCATGGAACGTCTCGAAAAAGAAAACGCCGACCTGAAAAAGCGTCTCGATACGCTCGAGGGCATGGCTCAAAAGGAGGGCCTGACACCGGGCGCGCCCGCGCCATCGGTGGTAAAGGCGTTATCGGAAATCCAACTGAGCGGATTCGTGCAAGCGTCGTACTTCTATAACACGGCCCACCCGAAAGACGGGATGTCCGACGCGTATTTGTGGAATACCAAGGACAATTCATTCTCGCTCAACAAGTTCAAGGTCACCGCCGCCAGCAAACCCGTTGCGTCGGACAAGTGGGATGCCGGCTTCAAAGCGTCGTTGATTTTTGGAGAAGACGCGCCGCAACTGAATACTCCCGGCAACAACACCAGCTTCAATGATCTGCGCGAAGCTTATGTGGAGCTGAATGTTCCGATCGGCACTGGATTGAACATCAAAGCGGGCGAACTCATTTCGCTTTTGAATTACGAGTCCGGCGATGGCGGCGCGGCCAATGTCAACTTCTCGCAAGGTAATCAGTGGTGGTTCACCGGGAACGGTCCGTCCGCTGGCGTTCAAGGCACTTACAATTTCTGCGACACGTTCGGTCTGACGCTGCGCGTGGACAACGGCCTCTTCCAGGGTCCGGTGGACAACAACGCGGGCAAAGCTTACAGCGCCAGCTTCAATTTCAAGCCAGCCAGCAATTTCTGGTTCAACATCTACCCGTTCTTCGACGACCAGCCTGCGGGCTCGGAAACCAAGGGTGTTGGAGCTATCGGCGGAGTTCAGATCAATCCGCAGTTGGGCACGGGCTTCGAAGTTGACTACTTCAACTTCGACAATCCTGGAAACTCCTCGGACCTCTGGTCCGTTGGCGCCTGGATTTGGTATGACTTCACGCCCACCGTCGGCCTGGCGTTTCGTGGCGATTACATCGGAAGTCCTGATGGTGTCCTCGGACCGGCCGTGCGCCCCGGTGCTGGCATCGTCACGACGGATACGGACGGCGATCTCGCCAGCCTGACGCTGACGCTCAACTGGAAGCCGGTACCCAACATCAAGATTCAGCCGGAAATTCGCCTGGATACCACTTCGTACGACCAAGGATTGGATGGCAAATCCACCCGCTTCACTGTCGGTGCTGGTGTCTCCTACTTGTTCTAGTTTTTAAACCTTCAACCATTAAGCCACATAGAAAACAAAACCATGAAACTCAAAACTCTGCTCTTGGCCGCCGCCCTCGGCGTCTCGGCCCTCACCACGCAGGCTGCGGACACCGTCAAAGTCGGTGTCCTGCATTCCTTGAGCGGCACGATGGCGATCAGCGAAACGTCGCTCAAAGACGTGCTGCTGTTCACGTTCGATGAGATCAACAAGTCCGGCGGCATCAAGTCCGGCGGCAAGAACTACATGATCGAACCGGTGATCGTGGATCCCGCGTCCAATTGGCCGCTCTTCGCCGAGAAAGCGAAGCAGTTGCTTGAAGTGGACAAGGTTTCCGTTGTCTTCGGTTGCTGGACGAGCGTCAGCCGCAAGTCGGTGTTGCCGGTGTTCGAGAAGGACAACGGATTGCTCTTCTATCCTGTGCAGTATGAAGGCGAAGAGCTATCCAAAAACATCTTCTACACCGCCGAAGCCGTGAACCAGCAGGCGATTCCCGCTGTGGATTACATGCTCGCGGAAGGGAAGAAGAAGTTCTACCTGCTCGGCTCGGATTACGTTTATCCCCGCACAACGAACAAGATTCTCAAAGAATACCTGAAGGCCAAGGGCATTCCGGAATCTGACATCGAGGAGATCTACACGCCGTTCGGCCACACGGATTACCAGACGATTGTTGCCTCAGTGAAGAAGTTCTCCGCCGGCGGCAAGGCATGCATCATCAGCACGCTTAACGGCGACACAAACGTTCCCTTCTTCAAGGAGTACGCCAACGCTGGATTGACCTCGGAGAACTGCCCGGTCGTTTCGTTCTCGATTTCCGAGGACGAATTCCGTGGTCTCCCCGCCAAGGAACTCGTCGGCCAGCTCGGTTGCTGGACGTATTTCATGAGCATCAAGTCGCCGGAGAACACCAGGTTCGTGAAGGATTTCCTGGCCTGGATCAAGGAGCCGAAAGTCACGGGCGTGGATTACAAAGTCACGGGCATCGATACCAAGGGCCGCGTGACCTGCAGCCCGATGAACCTCTCGCGCATGGGCGTGTATCTCTGGAAGCAGGCCGTGGAGAAAGCGGACTCCTTCGAAGTGGATAAAGTGCGTGAAGCGCTCATCGGCCAGAAGTTCAAAGGACCGGCGGGTGAAGTCACGATGCAGGAGAATCATCACCTGATTAACAACGTCTTCATCGGCGAGACACTTGCCAGCGGCCAGTTCAAGATCATCAAGACGTTCAAGGGAGTGGCTGCGGAACCTTTCAGCGAGAAGTTTCTTCCCAAGAAAGTGGCGGTTAATTAGTCAGTGCGTTTGTTGCGTGAGAGGCGGGGCTGGGTGGCTCCGCCTCTCAAATAAACGGAATACCCCTGGAACTTTGCGGATGACTCAAAACCTCGGCGAACACGCAATGGGAGCGAGTGAGTGTGAACACGACAGCCGAGAAGAACATTGGTCTTCGTGTGGTTTCATCCGCGGTTTGCTAGTCCTTCTCTGCTGCATCATCTCATTCGCTGCGTCCGCCGCCTCGCCGCATCGCACAAATCTGGTTCAAGCCATTCTCAGCGACGACTTCGCGCGCCAGACCGAGATCATCAAGAGCCTCATCGAAGCCAGCGATCCGCTCGTGGAACAAGGACTCACTGCCTGGCGTGGCGGCTCGCTTTATCTCTACGAAACCAACGAAACGAAAATCCCGTTCCTCCTCGATGCGGCTGTGGACGGCGACGGCAACGCGAAAGGGATTCGCATTCTCGATGGTGAGATGATCAAAGAAGCCGCTGGTAAACCGCTGCTCTTCGCGCAGACAGACCTGACTGCGGCTGATGCGGACTCGAAGTTGCGTAAGGTCATTAAAGCCACACTGGATCTGTTCGCGCTGGGCAATCCGAATCCCAGGATGCGGCGTGATGCCGTGATCAAGCTCGGCCAGGAGCAGAATGCGGAGTATCTCTCTTTCTTCGAAGCGCGTCTGAAGACCGAAAAGGAAAAGGAAGTGATTAAGGCGCTGCACGAAGCGATCGCGACCACTCAACTCGCTTCCGATGATGACAAGACGCGCATCGCGGCAGCGACGGAGCTCGGTGAGTTACGTTCTCTCACTGCATTGGCTTTCTTGCAGAAGCTTCGCGACGACATTAAAGCCGCACCCGACAAGTTCAGCCCCGAGACAAGCGTCGCTCTGCGCAAATCCATCTACGACATCGAGCAATACATGTGGTGGGGCAATCTGTTCGGCACGGCTTTCCGTGGCCTGAGCCTTTCGGCCGTGTTGCTTGTCGCCGCGCTGGGGCTCGCCATCACCTTCGGCCTGATGGGCGTGATTAACATGGCCCACGGTGAGATCATCATGGTCGGTGCTTATTCCGCTTACGTGACGCAGAATATTTTCACGAAATGGTTTGGCGCGAGCGGCAGCGGGTTCGATTCGTACTTCATTGCTGCTCTCGTCGTGGCATTCATCGCCGCATCCTGTGTCGGCCTGATCCTCGAACGCGGCGTGATTCGCTTTCTCTACAAACGCCCGCTGGAATCATTGCTGGCGACATGGGGTGTCAGCCTCGTGTTGCAACAGATCTTCCGCCACATCTTCGGCGCGGCGAACGTTCAGGTCAGTTCGCCAAGCTGGCTCAGCGGCAGCTTCGTCATCAAGGATGTGGGTCTCGGCTACAATCGAATTTTCGTCATCGGCTTCGCGCTGTTTGTTGTCTCGCTTACTTACATGCTCCTCACGCGAACCTCCCTCGGGCTGCAAATTCGCGCCGTGATGCAGAATCGCAACATGGCTTCTGCCCTCGGCGTGCGCACGGACCGCGTAAACATGATGACGTTCGCCTTTGGCAGCGGCCTCGCGGGAATGGCCGGCGCGTGCCTCTCGCAAATCGGCAACGTGAGCCCGGCGCTGGGACAATATCACATCGTGGATTGTTTCATGATCGTCGTGCTCGGCGGAGTGGGAAGCATCGTGGGAACTGTTTCCGCCTCCATGGGGGTGGGCGTCACGAACCAGATTCTCGAGCCATGGCTGGGTTCAGTGCTCGCCAAGATCACCGTTCTGGCAGGAATCATCCTGTTCCTCCAATGGCGGCCCGCCGGCATTTTCGTCACTCGCAGCCGCAGCCTTGAAGGTTAAATGCTGAGCAACAGAGCCATTTCAAAACGCGAAGTCTTGTTTCTCGCGATTTCGGCCGTAATCGGAATCGTCGTGTTGCCGTGCCTCAACGCGTTTGTGGCGCCGACGAGTTTTTTCCACGTCAGCAATTTCAGCATCAACATCTACGGCAAATATCTTTGCTACGCGGTACTGGCGATTGGCGTGAACTTGCTTTGGGGCTACACCGGTTTGCTCAGCCTGGGCCAGGCGCTGTTCTTTTCGCTCGGCGGCTATGCGCTCGGCATGCATCTCATGCTGATGATCGGGAAGCTTGGCCAATACAAAGCCGACATCCCCGACTTCATGGTCTTCCTCGAATTCCCAAAACGCTTTCCCGAGACAGGCGGGCTTCCGCCGCACTGGATGCCTTTCAAAGAATTCTGGTTCGCCGCCCTGATGGTGATCGTGGTGCCGGCTGTCGTGTCTTTCATCTTTGGCTGGCTCGCATTTCGGTCCCGCATCAAGGGCGTTTATTTTTCCATCCTAAGCCAGGCGCTCACTTACGCGGCCACCCTGATGTTCTTCCGCAACGATTTCACGTTCGGCGGCAACAATGGCCTGACTGATTTCAAATTCATCCTCGGCCACGAGATTAACAGCGCGGGAACCAAGCGCGGACTCTTCATCGCCTCGGTGATCCTGTTGCTGAGTGTCTATGTGGGCTGCCGCTGGCTCACCTCCACGAAGTTTGGTTTGATACAGCGCGCCATTCGTGACAGTGAGAATCGCGTGCTTTTTTCCGGCTACGCCACGGCGAATTTCAAACTGTTTGTGTTCGTTCTGTCGGGAATTATCTGCGGACTTGGCGGAGCGCTTTTCGTTCCGCAGGTGGGCATCATCAATCCGAGCGAGATGGCGCCGGACAAATCACTCGAAGCGGTGGTGTGGTGCGCTGTCGGTGGACGTGGGAATCTCCTTGGTCCAATTCTCGGCGCGATCGGTTGCAACTCGCTCAAAAGCTACGCCACGCATTCATTCGCCGAGCAATGGCCCTACATCCTTGGTGGATTGTTCATCTTCGCCACGCTGTTCATGCCGAAGGGACTCATTGGATTGCCGGAGCAATTGATGACTTTGAAGAAAAGATTTGTCCGCAAGAACGATGACATGAAGCCGACGCTAGCGCAGTCATCGGTCGCTCTCGAACCCGCCGCGAAGGAATGATTCAAAAGCAATTCATCCTCAGTCTCGAAGGCGTGAACAAAACGTTCGACGGCTTCAAAGCCATCAATGACCTCAATCTCTACATGGATGAGGGCGAGTTGCGCGTGATCATTGGCCCGAACGGCGCGGGCAAGAGCACGATGCTCGACATCATCACCGGCCGCACGCGCCCCGACAAAGGCAAGGTCGAGTTTGGCAAGAGCACGGACCTCACGAAGCTGAACGAGTATCAGATCAATCGCCTGGGCATCGGTCGCAAATTTCAGACGCCATCGGTTTACGTGGCTCACACAGTGTTTGAGAACATCTGGTTGTCGCTCGAAGGCACCCGAACGGTGTGGAGTACGCTCTTCTCGCGCATCAGCTCCACGCAGCGGGATCGCATCGAAGAAGTGTTGAAGACCGTGGGCCTTGCGGAGAAGTCGCAGACGCAAGCAGGCAATCTTTCGCATGGCCAGAAGCAATGGCTCGAGATCGGAATGCTGCTCGCACAGAACCCAAAGCTGCTGTTGGTGGACGAACCCGCCGCCGGCATGACCGACGAAGAGACGCACAAGACTGGCGACCTTTTGATGAGCCTAGCTGGCAAGCACAGCATCATCGTGATCGAGCACGACATGATTTTCGTCCGCCAAATCGCGCGCACCGTCACCGTATTGCATCAGGGTCACGTGCTGTGCGAAGGCACTGTCGATGAAGTTCAAGCGGATGAGCGCGTGATCGAGGTTTATTTGGGGAGAAAGAAGAAGGCGGCGTGATGAAAAATTCCGAATCCCCAATTTCAAACTCCAAAGAAATCCCAAGCTCCGAATTTCAAAAGGAGCATCGGAATGACTCAAAACTTCTGGTTGGAATTGGGAATTTGGAGCTTCTTTGGATTTTGGATATTGGAGTTGGGAATTTCTAAAATGCTCACTCTCTCCAACATCCACGTCAGCTACGATGGATCGCGCATTCTCCGCGATGTGTCGCTCACCGTTGCGCCCGGGGAAGTGGTTTGCCTCATGGGACGAAATGGTGTTGGAAAAACGACCACGCTCAAGTCCATCACGGGGCTCGTGAAGCTCGACAGCGGCTCGATCAAACTTGGTGATGCGGAGTTGGCGGGCACCAAACCCGAATCACGAGCTCGTCAGGGACTCGGCTTCGTTCCACAGGGCCGTGACATTTTTCCAAACCTCACGGTGTGGGAAAACCTGCGCATCGGTGCCATCGCACAGGGCAAGAGGTTGAACGGAGAAGTGGATCGCGTGTTTCAGCTCTTTCCCGTCTTGAAGGACATGACGCAGCGCAAGGGCGGCGTGCTCAGTGGTGGACAGCAGCAACAACTCGCCATCGGGCGCGCCCTGCTGACGAATCCCAAGGTGCTGTTGCTCGATGAACCGACTGAAGGCATTCAGCCAAACATCATCGATCAGATCGGCGAGACGATTAAGAAGCTGCGCGCGCATGGTCTCGGTGAAGACGACGGCAAACGCGCCGAAGAAATCGGCAACGCGATCAAGTTGCTGCACAAGGAGGGCAAGATTGGCATCCTGCTCGTGGAACAGTATTTGGATTTCTGCATCGACGTCGGAGATCGGTTCTACATCATGGATCGCGGCAGCGTGGTGGCTCAGGGAACAATTCCTGAGTTGAACGACGAACTGGTGAAACAACATTTGACCGTATGAAACTGAGCAGATCCGCAGCGAAAAATCTCGCCGCAACAATCGTGATGTTGCTCACTTTCGCCACGACAATTTACGCGCATCCCGGACACGACATGTTCGATCAAGGTGTGGCGCACATGGTCGCGAGTCCGTTTCACCTGGCTCTCTTGGCTGTTTCTGGAATCGCGCTCGCGGCGCTCGCGACTTTCGTTCGCACACCGCGTGCTCGTGCGTCCCTGCGTTTCGGCGCTTTGACCTGCATCGTTCTCACCGCACTCCTCGGAGTGATCAGCCGCTGAACGCATGTCGCGCGCCTGTATCAACAGCGGCGAAGCTCGACTCCACATCGCCAATGTCGCTGGCAGCAGCACCGTGATCAGTTCGCGCGCAAACAGTCCGCTCCGACTCCTCACGCCACGGTCGCGAGGCGAAACCGT
>DATHEW010000913.1:0-5692 GCA_035318425.1 Candidatus Acidiferrum sp.
CTGGGCGAAACGCCGACGACCAATGACTGGTTCGTGACCGCGGGCATGCGCGTTCCGACCGAGCCCGCCGTGATGGGAGACCTGATGGGCTCGCGTATTTATTCGGCGGCGGGGGCGATCGTTTCGTCCACTCTTGTTTGGCCGGGCGAAGACCGCGGAGTGTCGCCCGACGGTTATTTCCAAAATCTCGCCCTCGGCCGATTGGTGCTCGATGGCGTGGGCGGCAACCTGTTCCGCTTCAGCAGCGCGACCGCCAGCAATGCGATCTACGTGGATTATCTTGAACTGCTTAACGACGCGACGAATTACAACTTTGCGCTGGGCGTCGATCCCGACTTCACGATCTACTTCGCAAATTCCAGTCCGCCGCCGGAGAAACTCGACAATCTCGTGAACAACAACGCCCGCCTCCGTTGGGTGAGCACGTTCGCCGGACCGCAGAGTTCCACCAACATCACGTATCCGGGGAACAACACGACGTATCGCTTCAACATCGAACTGGTGAAGAGCATCGAAATCGATTCGGACGGCGACGGAATCGTGAACGTGTTCGACTGCACGCCGATCATCCCACCGGGCGAAGAAGGAAATCCCGGCCTGTGGTTTGGCACTCAATGTCCTGGTGAAGGTGCTCTCGCTGCCCTTCCCGTGCCGCCGGAATCTTTGCGCGTAGTTGCCGCCGCTCCCACGCCGTCTGACCTCGGACTCACGATCTCGCTATCGAGCGATGATGGCGAAGTCACGTTGAACTGGAACGCCCCCGCCGGTGCTGCCAGCACGGTGGAATATTCCGCAACGCTCGGCGGCAGCGCGTGGCAGACGCTCACGAATTTGATCAATGGTCCTGTGAACACACGGGTGACAGTGAAGGATGCAGCGGGAGAGCCACTGCGTGTTTACCGCGTTCGTGTGGACGCGGTGAACCAGTAGTAGCAGACCACTGCGCTCGCCTTCAAACGCGCCTGTCGAGTGTCCGTGTGTGGATCCGATCAAGAGATGCGAACGACTCCCATGTCGTCGCTGAAATTGTTTAGCGCGAAATAGCATGAAGACGTTTCGTTGGTTTGCGGCAGGAACCGCAGTGGCACTCCTGTCCACACTGGCCTTATGGCGTAACAGTTCGCCGCCCCGCCCCCAGGCGCCAGTTCCTGCGGCGCTTCAGCCTGCCCGGACGCCACTCGCGCAAACGAAAGCGCCTGCGCCCGTCGCCAAGCCGCTCGCTCCGTCCACTGTTCCTGGCCCTGCTTTCGCCTCGCCTGCCATCATCGCGTTCGATCAATGGGCGCAGCAATTTGTCAAAGCCGGCGCGGCGCAACGTCCCGCTCTGCTCGCGCAGGCTGAGTCTCTCGCCAATGCGCGCCGTGAAGAGATGGTGAAATTGATCCGCGAGAATCCGGAGCAGGCCATCGCGCACGCGCTGCCCTACGGCGTTAGGAAGCAACTTCCCGAGGGTATCGCAGCACTGATCGAGCAACCGTTGAGCACGCGCGGCAGCGTGCGCCCGCACATCAACTACCTGCTCGCGGAACACAACGCGGAGAATTGCCGGGTGGACGGCCTCGAAGTCGAGGTACAGCAGAACAAGAAGAAAAAGAAATACCGCGCTTACACTTACGGCGCCCGCCTGCGGCAGCCTCCGCACGAGAGCATGTATCTCCACGGCATCAGCGCGGGCGATGTTGTTGCGCTTGCGTCCGATGCGGCGCGTGCCATCACAGACAAAGAAGAAATCGCTGACCTCGCCGCGGCGGGAAAATTGGATCTGGAAGGGAAGTGTCAGTCCTGCACCCAGCCAGTCGCGGCGGCAACGGCATCCGTGCTCGAATACGGTGAAAAGGTTTACGCCTACTGCCAGCCATCACATGCGGGCGAGTTCAACGAACAACTGAACGAGGCGCATGGGATGATCTGGGCGGCGGGCGCCGTGGCAGGGAATCCGCCGGATCAATTGCCTCCGGGTGCAACAAGTGGAACGCAAGGAATCAAGAAGCTGCTCTACATTCGAATCACGTATCCGGACGACCCGCGAGTTCCGCAATCGGACGACGACGCGTACGAGATCGTGAATAACAACAACCGTTTCTTCAACCTTGGCTCATACAACACTGTGTGGTGGGAAGCCACTGTGACTCCCGTCATTCGGCTCCCTCACAGCAAGGTGAAGTACGGTGAAGACGCCAGCATGGTTGCGGATGCTTGGGCGGGAGCGGCGGCGCTTGGTTACTTCAGGAGTGACTACAATTGGTCTTACGTTCTGACGACGGATGTTCCGCAGTTTCTGTTCGGCGGAAGATCGGACGGCATCCTAAACGGCGCGAACAACGCAGGAGCGCTTAGCCACGAGCTTGGTCACAACCTTGGATTGAACCACGCGAACTTCTATCAGCCGGAAGGGCGCAAGCCCGGCCCGACGAACAATACGCCCTTTCCGACAGACCCGGACAGCATTCTGATCGGCCACAACGACATTAATGCGCCGACGGCAGCGGCGGGGGCTCCGCCGGGGTTCCTGGGAGACCCCACGGCAGAGCCGATTTACGAATATGGTCATCCTTACGACACGATGGGCGGAGGGGGACAGTTCAATGCCTATTTCAAACGGCGGGTTTTGAATTGGTTGCCGGAAAAAACTATTCACAGGACCACGACCAGCACGACAAATCGAATCTACGGATTCGATGTTCCACAAATCACCGACGGCCGCACGTATGCCGTGGTGACGCCGAAGGTTGCCGGAACAGTGGCGTCTTCGCAGAATTGGTTGTCGGAGTATTGGTTGAGTTTCCGCCAAGGCGTCACCGATAACCCATGGTTCTCCTCCGGGCTCGAAATCATGTTGATTGGTGCCAATCTCTTTATCGACACCACCCCGGGCTCGGCGTACGGGCGGCTGGACGGGGCGTTGGTGGTGGGCCGTACGTTCCATGACGATCAGGTGAATTTGCACATCACGCCAATCGCGATCAGCAACAGCCCGGAGCCAACCAACCGCTGGATTGACGTCGTCGTGCAGATCGGTGAGTTCCCGGATAATCAGCCGCCCACGCTGTCGATTTCGGCTGACCCGCTGACCATCACGAACGGCGGCACCGTGACGTTTAGTTCCGTGGCGCAGGACGGCAATGGTGACACGCTGGCTTACTATTGGGATTTCGGTGATCACACGTTCGGCACCAACGGACCGGTGCAAAGCAAGATTTACACGAACAGTGGCGTGTATGTGGCCCGCTGCGAGGTTTCGGACATGAAGGGCGGCGTCGCGAGCCGGCACGTGGTCGTGACAGTGGGAACGACGAACCTGTTTACGATCAGCGGCCGTGTCGTGGACCCGAATGGCAACGGCGTGCAAGGCGTTCGCGTTCACAATAGTTCGCCGCGGCCGACTGACACGAACGTTTTGCTCAACTTGCGAGAGTATCGCTACGGCTACACTGACAGCGACGGCTACTACGTCATTGGCAATGTGCCGATCGGCAGTTACACGCTGCGTGGCTTCAAATATGGCTATCGCACCGCGCCGCAAAACTTCACGGACCCGCTGGTCGTGACCGATGGAGAGACGACTGATTTCGACTTCCTTGCCACACCGATTACGCGCGTAAGAATCGCCGAGACCACTGATGCGAAGGAGCCGGGCGAGGACGGCGTGACCGCGGACGAGGAGGGGCATTTCATCATCACGCGCGAAGGCGACATCAGTGAGGATCTCGTGGTGCGTTTCGAGCCGAACGGAGAACTCAATAATACAAATCTTTTCTCCGATGCACCGGTTGATTTTGACTTGGGTCGAATCATCATCCCGGCGGGGCTTTCGTCCATTGATCTCCGGTACGTTCCCAATGACAACTCGATCGGAAGCGGTAATGACTTTGTCAGCCTTCGCCTTCTGCTCGCGACCAACGATGTCCGCGTCACGACAGTGCTGACGAATGTGGTGACCACGAACGGCTCGGTCAGCATCACCAACACGATTTTCCTCACGCGCACCAACAACCTTTCGATCCCGGGCTGGGAACTGCGCCCGTCGGGTCCGAACCAGGTCCTGACATGGTTCCAAACTGATCCAACCTACGTACTCGGTCGGGCGGAGGCTTTTGTTGAGATCATCGATGACGATCCCCCGGGGATCCCGAACATCAGTGTGACGGTTTTGGACGCGGATACGCTCGAGTCGAGCGGTGAGATCGCCGTGATCGAGTTCTCCCGATCCGGCGCGCCGATCACGAATGACCTCGTGATCACGTATGGCCTGAGCGGGATCGCGAGTAATGGTCTGGATTATACCGGCCTTACCGGCACTGCGACAATTCCCGCCGGAGAGACCTTTACGTTTGTTTACGCCACCGCGGTCAACGACTTGTTCGTGGAAGGGAACGAACCGGCGACCGTCACGATTTCTCCCGACCCACTGGACCGCTACACCGGCGCGGGGGGGTCCGCGTCATTCCTTGTCGTCGACGACGATCTGCCGCTCGTGAACATTTTTGCTTCGGATTCGCGCGCCACTCGCGGCGGTGGTGGAGGCCGCATCACGTTTTCACGCGCCGGGACATTGGCTGAAGACCTCACCGTGAATTATCTTGTGACTGGCACCGCGTTAACTGGTGTGGACTTCGCGCCGCTGCCCGGATCGCTGGTGATCCCGGCGGGCCAGATCAGCGTCGATCTTCCGATCAACGTCATCGACACGAGCACCACGCCGTTGCCGCGCACCGTGACGGTTCAGATTTCCGACTCGACGACTTACAATATCTACAGCGACAACGCCGCGACGGTGACGCTTGTGGATGGCAACCTGCCGACCGTTTCGATCATGGGTGGCGGTGACTTCAGCGAAAGCGGCGGCACCACGTCATTTACCGTGATCCGCACAGGCTCGACCACGAATAGTCTGAACGTGTTCTTCGAAGTCGGCGGCACGGCTTGGGAAGGAATCGATTACTCGTCCATCGGCACGAACGTCTTGATCCCTGTGGATGCCGCCAGCGCAACGATCACTTTGAACGGGATCAACGATAGCGCGCGTGAAAGCGGCCGAGTGTTGGGAGCGGAGACGATCGTTATTCAGCTCCGCGCAACAACGAATTATTTCCTGGGCGGTACCAATGCGCGCTCTATCCGCATCACGGATGATGACGGCAGCGCTCTTCCCGCCGTCGGTTTCCTGCTCGGCACATCCACGGTGCGTGAAGATGCTGGCTCCGTCTTCATCTGGACTCGCGTGACCGCCAACCCAGCCACGAATCGGCCGATCGAGGTCGAATATCGGATCAGCGGCGGCACCGCGATTCCCAACGTCAATTACCTCGCGAACAGTTTCGATCGGGGTGCCACGGGGTTGCTCCATTTCGTTAATGTCGAAGATCCTGACCCCGCGCCCATTGTCGCCAACTCGGAAGGAAGCGTCGCGCGCATCGAAGTGCCGATCCTCAACGACGGCGTCTCGACGGCGAACCGGACCATCACGCTCACCCTGATGAATCCGACCGGGTATCAAACAAACGTGACTTACGTCACGAACAACGGGGTTCCTTTCCCGAGCACGATCATTACGAAGATCGTGACCAATGCTTTTCTTGGACCTTCGCTCAGCCACACCTTGACGATTCTCGACGTGGGAACGTCCGATGTGACGATCACGCCCTCCAGCGGTCTGGCGTATGAATTGGGCGCGCAGCCAGTGCGGTTCACG
>DATHEW010000914.1:0-2102 GCA_035318425.1 Candidatus Acidiferrum sp.
ACAGCTATAGCACACGCCAATCTGGCCGCGGGGAAATGCATCGATGGGCCGGAGGATACCGCAAACGGTGGCGAGCGCCAATGGCCCGTGGAAAACAACGCAAGTTTCCCGTGTGATTCAGCAAATCCGGAGGCCAGGACCAGTCAGGACGAGATTGCAGACGTGTTGGCCGCGTTCACCGTTCGCACCGGCGTCACGTTGTCCAGACAATCGCGGATCGCACAGACGAGTTCCTGGGGCTGATACGGTTTCCAAAGCAACACGCCATCGTTCTGTGCCTCGCGACAATTCGCAGACCCGAGGTCCGAACCTGTGGAGTAAACAACTTTCAGCGCGCGGTTCTTCGAGCAGAGTTGTTCCGCCAGTTTCCACCCACTGATGCCGTCCGGCAAAACAATGTCGGTGAGCAATAGTTGAATTTTTTTACCATGCTGCTGCCAGACCGTCATCGCCTCCTGCGCGGAACCGGCGTCGTGAACGATGTAGCCGTATTCCTGAAGAACGCTGCGCGCGAGCTTGCGTACCGCGGCATCATCTTCCACGAGCAGGATGGTTTCCGTGCCGCCCGCGATGGGCAGACGAATGACGTTCGGTGTCTCGACGGCGCGTTGCGAGGTGCTCGGGACGTACACGCGGAACATAGTCCCCTTCCCTTCATGCGTGCTGACTTCCACCCATCCTTTGTGTTGCTTCACGATGCCATGCACCGTCGCGAGACCGAGGCCAGTGCCTTTGCCCGGTTCCTTGGTGGTGAAGAAGGGTTCGAAGATGCGCTTCAACGTTGCTTCGTCCATACCGCAACCGGTGTCCGTCACGGACAAACAAACGAAATCTCCAGCGCGCGCCTCGAACCGCTGCTCGGCATCCATCGCGCTCAAATGTTGCCGCGACACGGACACCGTCAACTCGCCGCCAGCGCTCATCGCATCGCGCGCATTGACGGCGAGATTCACCACCACCTGCTCGACCATGCCGGGATCAGCTTCGATCCACGCCTCATCAGTGCTGGACTGGAATTTCAGCGCGATCTCGCCGCCCAGCAGACGCCGCAACATTTTTGAAACGTTCGAGACGAGATCGTTGAGATTCAGCGGGCGCGGCTCCATGGCGTGACGGCGGCTGAAGGTGAGCAATTGACGCGTGAGGTTCGTGGCGCGTCCGGCAGCCGTGCTGATTTCGACAAGCGCCTCGACGGTCTTGGGAGGCAGATCATTGCGCATCTGCGCAATGCCCGCGTAGCCCTGGATCACGGAGAGCAGGTTGTTGAAATCGTGCGCGATCCCGGCGGCGAGCTGCCCGATCGAATCCAGCTTCTGCGCCTGACGCAACTGCGCCTCGAGATTCAATTGTTCAGTCACGTCATATCCGTAAGCGTGAACAGAGGTGATCTCGTGGATCGGAAAGAACGACCACACCACCGTGCGCGAACCAATCTTCACTTCGCACTTTAACCTGGCGCGGCGCGTATCGCTGCATTCCCGCACAACTTCGCGAACGTTCGACGGCAACAAATCCTCCACTGAATTCTTGCCAAACGTTTCGGTCAGTTCGCGGGCGGCGTCATTGGCGTATGTCACCGCACCGTCAGCGAAGAATTCGAGGACCGGGTTTGGATTGAATTGGGCAAAGGCCGCCTGCTTCTTCACTTCGGCCTCGGACCGTTCGATCTCGTGCAGCAAACGCGACACTTCCTCGGTGCGGCGTTCCGCTATGCGCCTGCGTTCCCAGAGGTACAACGCCAGCAACGCCAGCAGTCCAGCGACAGCGACCGAAAGGTAAAACGGCAACCGCGATGGCGGCGCTGGCGGTGGCGGGGCGAATTCGAAATCCAACGGCGAACGCGGGATCAACGCGTAACCGGAATCGAATGGCGCTGACGCTTTGTCCTGTCCCGCAATGCCCGTGACCTGCGCCAGGCCGCCTCGCCACAACGAATAATTCAACTGGCCGTTGTTCCAGGAAAGCAACGTGGGTGGAACAACGATTGGAATTTCGCCGCGATGATCCCGCAGCAGGAAGATCGGTTCGTTACCGCGGCGCGCGGCAATGATTTCACCTTCGAGGCGGACAAGCTGGCCGGCGTAGGTTTCATCGAGCAAATC
>DATHEW010000915.1:0-3067 GCA_035318425.1 Candidatus Acidiferrum sp.
GAGCCGAAGGATTTCGCCGAGACAGCCGGGCGTGGCATCAAGGCCAGCGTGGATGGCACGAGCATCGTCGTGGGACGTGCGCAATGGTTGCAGGACAACGGCGTGTCGCCGGAGTTCGCGAAAGCCGTCGATCTTTCGGAAGCGGAAGGTTTCAGCCTCGTGTTCGTGGCGCGCGATGGAAAATTCATCGGCTGGGTCGGTCTTCAAGACCAAACACGCGCCGAGGCCCGCGAGTCGCTTGCGGAGTTGAAGCTCAATGGCGTGCGCCGTATCGCCATGGTGAGTGGTGATCGCACTGCCGTGGCCAAACGTGTCGGAGCGGAGATCGGTTGCGAGGAAGTCATCGGCGACTGTTTGCCACAAAACAAAGTCGAGTTCGTTCGCGCGATGAAGGCGAAGGGTTATCGCGTGGCTGTGGTTGGCGATGGCGTGAACGACGCGCCAGCGCTTGCCGCCGGTGATCTTGGCATCGCGATGGGCGCGGCCGGCAGCGAAGTGGCGATCCACAGCGCGACTATTGCGTTGATGAACAATGACCTGCGCCGCTTGCCGTTCCTTGTAAAACTCTCGCGACAGACTCGGAGCGTCATCAATCAAAACTTCCTGCTCGGCGTCCTGTTCGTCATCGGCGGCCTGACACTCGCGGCAATGAAGTACATCAACCCGATCGTCGCGGCGGTGTTGCACGTGGCTGGCTCGCTCATCGTGGTGTTCAACAGCTTCCGCCTAGTGCGCGCCGGCGAAGAGTTGGAGCCGTATCAGCCGCTCAAGCCTGCTGAACCGCATGAGCATAAGCATGATGCGGGTGGGGCGCAGCCGATTGCGTTTAAGCCGAGGACAGTGTGACGTATGGCTCCTCTTGTTCAAAACGCGCCCGAGAAATCGAGCGCCACTGAAACGATCATCGCCCTCCGCGGCCTTACCAAAGTCTTTAAAGATTTCTGGGGCCGGCCCAAAGCGCGCGCCGTGGATGGTGTGGACTTCGAGGTGCGGCGCGGCGAGGTGTTCGGGCTGCTTGGTCCGAATGGTTCCGGCAAGTCCACGACGATCAAGATGCTGCTCGGGTTGTTGCACCCGAACAAGGGGGTGATCGAAGTGTTCGGCCGCTCGCCGCGTGACGTGAAGACGAAGGCGCGCATCGGCTACTTGCCGGAGGAGTCGTATTTGTATCGCTATCTCGATTCGCGGGAGACACTCGAGTTTTTCGGCAACTTGTTCAATTTGCCGAAAGAGGAACGCGAGCGGCGCACGGAGCAGTTGTTGGAGATGGTTGGGCTCACCGGCGCGCGCACTCGGAGCGTGGGCGAGTACTCGAAAGGCATGCAGCGCCGCATCGGTTTGGCTCAGGCGCTCATAAACGATCCTGACCTGGTGATTCTCGATGAGCCGACGGCGGGGCTCGATCCAATCGGCTGCCGTGAGGTGAAGGACTTAATTCTCGCTCTGGCGCGTCGTGGCAAGACGGTGATCCTCAGCAGTCATTTGCTCAGTGATGTCGAAGACGTGTGCGATCGCGTGGTGATTTATTACGGCGGAAAAATTCAAGCGATGGGCACGTTGCAGGAGTTGCTCGCCACGCCCGACGCGGTGCGCATCACCACACCGTTGTTGCCGCGTGAGACGATGGATCGCGTGTTGGAAATCATTCGTCGCGATGTGAGCGACGATAAAGTGCGCATCGATACGCCGACGCAGAATCTCGAGAGCTACTTCCTCGACGTCGTGGCCAAGGCGCGGCAACAGGCGACGTCCGGCGCGACTTCAGGTGCGCGTGTAGCGGAGTATTTGCAGGCTGGCGCAACGGAGAAGCCTCACGTGGAAAAAGTCCTGGAGCGTCTCACTTTGCCGAGCGCATCTGCTGTTGCAGAGAAACCGTCGATCGCAGTCGAATCTCCCGCCCCAGTCCATGATAAGCAAAAGCTCGCCACCCTGGCGAAACCTGCGGAGCCGATCGCGCCCGCAAAGCCAATCGAGACCGCGCCGCAGCCGCAGCAACCTGCGGACCTCGCGAAAGCCAACGAGAAGCTTTCTTCACTGCTCGGCAAGCCAAAGTCAGAGTGATGACTCAAACGCTCTCATTGCTGCTTCGGATTGCGACTGTCTTCGGGTTGTTTGGTTTCCTCGCGCGCAAACTGTTGGGCGCGCGCATCGCCTCGATCGTCTGGCTCACGTGGAAGGCGGCGATGCGCTTTCGTTTGTTCTGGGTGCTGGCGGCGCTGCTCGTGCTAGCGGTCGTTGGATTGCCGTTGGTGTTGAAGGACGACGGCACCGCGCGCGGCTTCACGCAAATCCTCCTCACCTACACGCTCGGCAGCGTCACGGCATTGATGGGATTGGCGACCCTTTGGCTCTCCTGCGGCACGCTCGCGCGGGACATCGAGGAAAACCAGATGCAGCTCGTGGCGGTGAAACCGATCGCGCGCTGGCAGGTGTGGCTCGGGAAATGGATTGGCATCGTGTCGCTGGATGCCGTGTTGCTCGCGCTGGCGGGTGTCTGCATTTTTGCATTGCTGCAATGGCGGGCCGGGCGTTTGCCGCCGCAACAACAGGCGATCCTTCGCAACGAAGTGCTCGTCGCTCGCGGCTCGCTCAAGGAAGTGCCCCCGGACATTGACAGCGCTACCGAACGCATCGTGCTGGAGCGGCTCAAGGACACACAACTCGGCGCGAACGGCGAAGCCCTGGTGCGAAATCAAATCCGCGAACAGGTGAAAGCGGCGCATCAAGTCGTCCAGCCGAACCACGCGCGATTCTGGGAATTGGAACTGGGCGCGCGCCGCTTCACGCTCAAGGACGAGCCGTTGTTCGTGCGATTGAAATTCAACGCGGCGGTCACGAATGCGCTCGGCACGTACAACACCGAGATTCACATCGGTCCCGTAAATTCGCCGCAACGTCCGATCGCCCGGCGCTCTCTCGCGGCGGACACATTTCACGAAATCCAAATTCCACCCAACATGTGGGACGACAAAGGCGTGCTGCGCATCGAGGTGCGCAACTACGATCAGGTCGCGCTGTTGTTCCCGCTCGAAGACGGCTTCGAGGTTCTCTTTCGCGAAGGCGGGTT
>DATHEW010000916.1:0-4533 GCA_035318425.1 Candidatus Acidiferrum sp.
AGTGAACCCATATCAGTTTCGACAGTGTGCTCAATATACGACTTTGTTCAACGGATATTCGATGATCCCTTCCGCGCCCGCGGCTTTCAATTGCGGAATGATTTCGCGGACGATGTGCTCGTCGATAATCGTCTCCACGGCGACCCAACCCGGCTGGCTGAGTTGAGCGATGGTCGGATTGCGCAGTGCTGGGAGGGTCTTCAGCAAATTCGCGAGCCGGCTTTGTTCGATGTTCATCTTCAAACCGACTTTCGCTTCCGCTTCGATCGCGCCATGCAAGAGCAAGGCAAGCGTTTCAATTTTCTTCCGCTTCCAGGAATCTTTCCACGACTCATGGTTCGCGATAAGCCGCGGAGTCGAAGTGAGGAGCGTGTCCACGATACGCAGCTTGTTCGCGCGCAACGACGAACCGGTCTCGGTCACTTCGACAATTGCATCGACAAGTTCGTGCGCCTTCACCTCCGTCGCGCCCCACGAAAACTCGACTTCCGCCTTCACACCGTTCTTCTTCAAGTAGCTGTTCGTGAGATTCACGACTTCGGTCGCGATGCGCTTGCCTTCGAGGTCGCGCACCGATTCGATTGGCGAATCTTCCGGCACCGCAAGGACCCAGCGCGTGGGCTGACGGGAAATTTTGGCGAACACAAACTCTCCGACTTCGTGAACGTCTGAACCGTTTTCCTTCACCCAATCATGTCCCGTGATGCCGCAGTCGAGATAGCCGTGCTCGACGTAGCGGCTGATTTCCTGCGCGCGAATCAGGCGAATCTCCAATTCCTCATCGTCCACGTACGGGATGTAGGAGCGGCTGCTGACCTGCACGTTGAAGCCGGCCTTGGCCATCTTTTCGATGGTGGCGTCCTGAAGACTGCCTTTGGGCAAACCAAAGCGCAGCATCGTCTTCTGTTCCGTGGAAACTGTCTTTGCGCCTTTGGCGCGTGACTTGGCTTTCATCAAATTTGTTTCTGAAATTCTTCCGCTCGGGCGAAAACATCCATTGCTCACGAGCATCGCGGCGGTGGCAACTTCTTTCCCGGCTTCTTCTTCACAAGAAGGTGAAGAGGTCAGACAGGATTGACAGAATTTACAGGATTCAGGAGAGCGACTCGCGGCTCTTCGAATCCTGTAAATTCTGTCAATCCTGTCTAAACCGCTTCCTCACCTCGCTTCCAAATCGTCTGCCGGCCTTTGATCAAGATGCGCCCTTCCGCCATCCCACGCATCACCGCCGGATAAATCTTTCGCTCCGCCTGTTGGATTCGCGCGTGAAGCGTTTCCGCCGTGTCGCCATCGAGCACCGGCACTATTTCCTGCGCGATGATCGGCCCGCTATCCACGCCTTGATCGACGAAGTGAACCGTGCAGCCCGTGATCTTCACGCCGTAGTCGAGTGCTTGTTTCCACGCTTCCAAACCCGGGAACGACGGCAGCAAAGAGGGGTGAATGTTCACGACGCGCTCCGCGAAGGCACGCAAAAAATCTCCTTTCAGGATGCGCATGAACCCGGCCAGCACGATCAAGTCGATCTCGGCGTCGCGAAGCTTTTGGATGTAAACGCGCTCCGTTTCTTCATCGAGCTTGGTGCGAAATTTTCCGGGCGCGACGAACTCTGCCGGCAATTTCCGATCGCGGGCGTGTTGAAGGATTCCTGCGCTCTCCACATCGCTGATCACGAGTGCGACTTCGGCCGGCACCTCGCCTCGTGTGATTGCATCGGCAATGGCCACGAAGTTGGAACCTTTACCGGAGCCAAGGACGCCAATACGGAAACGCTTTTGCGACAACACGCGCTCGGCTTATCGCGAATCGAGGAATGGTGCAAGGATGGTGAGGCAGCGGAGCAGGCGCCTCCGCCTGCTGAAGTCTATCAGGCGCCCTCGCCTGATGTGCTCCGACTGGCGAGGGCGCCTGTCGGACTGTGACAGGCGGCGGGGCCTGTCCCACTACACTTGTCCATCGGCTGTGCCGGGCTACTGTTCCGGTGAGGAGGGGAAATGAAATCGACTTGGATTTTACTCGCGGCGTTGTCGCTGCTCGTAGGCTGCAACAAGGACAAAGGCGTTCCCGGTCGGGATGATCGCGTGCAGACGGGCGGCGGCACTCCCGGAGCCACGCCGAATCAGGCATTGACCGGTACCAATTCCAGTCAGCGGAACAGCGTGCCGCGCGAAGGCGGAAACCTGGATCGCGGTGCGACCAGGGACAACGATCCAGTTCGAAACGCGCCCGGGCCGGACGGAACAGCGCTCGATCAGAAAGCGTCGGGCACGGGATCGGCGACGAAGTAGAAGTCAAAAGAGGCGCGCGGAGTTGGCTTCCGCGCTCCGTTCAGTCAAACCACTCATCATGTTCGTCGAATGCCGGGACCGGGATATTGATGATCTTCAACTTCCCGATTGCGCGATGACGGCAGCCCGGCCGGATGTAAATTGCGCTCATCGGCTTGATGGAAATCAGTTCGCCATCGAGTTCCATCTGCCCTTCGCCTTCGAGCACGAGATAAATCTCCGTCATCTTCTTGTGATAATGTGCGCGTGAGTCGCTCTCGATTTCGACCACGTGCATGCTCGCGGCATTGCCTGGTTCGGCGAAAGCGCGTTTCGCCCAGCCACACGGACAACGGGTCGGTGCGATGTCATTCAATTGCGCGATCTCGAAGTTCGGCATGGCTTGAGTTTAGCCACAGAGGCACAGAGGCGCAGAGAGATTTCGTCCTCGGTTTCTCTGTGACTCTGTGGCGAACCTTTCGAGTCGCCGAATAGTGCGAGCGCGCAATACGTCAGAGAACCAGACCAATCCCGGCAGCGATGACTTACAGAAATTTTTTTCGTCAAATCAGGTGCGCGCGAACATGGCTGTCGTGTTTGATCGTGTGCTTTCTCGCCGTCGCAACTCGCGCTGAAGTCACCGAAAAAATCTCCTTTCGCAATGACGTGATGGCCGTGCTCTCGAAGGCCGGCTGCAACGCTGGCTCATGTCACGGAAACAAATACGGCAAGGGCGGACTGAAGCTCTCCTTGCGTGGGCAGGACCCGGACGATGATTTCAACGCGTTCGTGTTTGGACTCGGTGGACGGCGCGTTGATCCGAACAACCCCGAGACGAGTTTGATGCTGCTGAAGGCGACGGCGCAGGTGCCGCACGAAGGCGGGCTGCGATTCGCGGAGAAATCCGACGAGTATCGCGTGCTGCGCGAATGGATCACGGCCCGCATGCCGAACGACGGCGAGCGCGCGGCGAAGGTGAAGCGGATTGAAGTCGCTCCGGCGCAACAGATCGTGGTGGAACCCGAGATGTCAGCGCAGTTGCGAGCAACCGCTTACTTCGACGACGGCACGAAACGTGACGTGACACGCGTCGCTGTTTACGAGCCAAACAATCATGTGGTGAAAGTGTCGCATGATGGCCTGGTAAAGCGTGTGAGCGATCGTCCCGGCGAGAGCACGATTATTGTTCGTTACCTGGACCAGCAGATGCCGGTACGGCTTGCGTTCGTCCGCACTCAACCTGACTTCGAATGGAGCGCTCCGCACGCGAACAACTTCGTGGACCAGCATGTGTTCGCGAAGCTGCGCTTGCTGCGCATGAATCCGTCGGAGTTCTCGGACGACTTCGTGTTCACTCGGCGCGCGTATCTCGATGTGCTTGGTTTGCTCCCGACCGCCGCCGAGGCGCGTGAATTCATCAGCGACAAGCGCAAGGACAAGCGCGCAAAGCTGATCGATGCATTGTTGGAACGACCTGAGTTTCCCGAATTCTGGGCGCAGAAGTGGAGCGATTTGCTGCGCAACGAGGAGAAGACCATCGACCGCAAAGGCGTGCAGGCGTTGCATCGCTGGATCGAGCAGGGCATCGCGACGAACAAACCGGTGGATCAGTTCGTGCGCGAGATCGTCTCGGCTCGCGGCAGCACGTACCAAAATCCGCCAGCGAATTATTACCGGGCGCTGCGTAACCCTGTGGATCGCGCCGAGGCCACGGCGCAGGTATTTCTGGGAGTGCGATTGAACTGCGCGCAGTGCCACAATCATCCGTTCGATCGCTGGTCGCAGGATGATTACTACGATTGGGCCAGCGTGTTCTCGCGCGTCGGCTACAAGGTTTTGGAGAACAACAAGCGCGACAAACTCGACACGCACGAATTCGTCGGCGAGCAGATCGTCTTTGTAAATCGCGACACGGTCGGGGCTGTCACGAATGCTCGCACCGGCAAGCTCGCTCCAGCTCGTTTGCTCGGCGCAAATGCGAAGCTGCCGCCCGACAGTGATTCGCTTGATGAACTTGCGAAGTGGATCTCGACCAACCCTTTGTTTGCCAGGTCACAGGTGAATCGCGTGTGGTTTCACCTCATGGGCCGAGGGCTGGTGGATCCAATCGATGATTTTCGCGCGACGAATCCGGCGTCGCATCCCGAATTGCTCGATCAACTCGCGAGTGAGTTCGTGAAGAGTGGTTACAACCTGCGCTGGCTCATCCGCACGATCATGAATTCGCGGGCGTATCAGCTTTCCTCCGAGCCGAACGCGTCGAACG